>NZ_JBEYXZ010000002.1:226662-368387 GCF_040645305.1 Streptomyces sp. NPDC046831
GCACGCCCGGCCCGGACGCGAACCCCCCGTCCCCGGCGGACACGGCACCCGGCCCGGACACCGAGGCCCCACCCACCCCGGGCGGCACACCCGGCGGGAACCCGAAGGACTCCCCCACCACCGGCGGCACGCCCGGCCCGGACGCGAACCCCCCGTCCCCGGCGGACACGGCACCCGGCCCGGACACCGAGGCCCCACCCACCCCGGGCGGCACACCCGGCGGGGTCCCGAAGGACTCCCCGGCGGCAGCCGGAACACCCGGCGCGGCGTCGGCGGACTCGCCCCCCACGGGCACGCGGGCCGCCGTGGAGTCGAACGGCTCACCGCCCGGGATCCCGCCCTGCGGCGGCGTCGTCAGCGGCTCGGCCCCGGGGAACACACCGTCCGTCGCGGCGGGCAAAAACGGCGCGCCTCCGGTGGGCGCGGACGGCGCGAACGGTGCGGTGGGCGCCGGGGCCGGCGGGGCGGCCGGCTCGTCCACCGCGGGCTCCTCGCCGCCCGCACGGGACGCCCGGTAGGCCCGCGCGCCCCAACCGAGCACCCCTTCGGCCAGGGCGGTGCCGAGGTCCGTGCCGAACTGACCCAGCTGGTCGGCGGTGTGGCGGCAGTGCGTGCACCCGGCCAGGTGCTCCCGCAGGTCCGGGTCGACGGCGGCGCCGCCGCGCCGGGAGGTGACGTCGAGCAGGCGCGCGTAGCGCAGGCAGATCTGCTCCGGGGCGAGTTCGCGGTGGACCTGGAGGCACTCCTCACGCAGCCGTTCCCGGGCTCGCCGCAGCTCGATGCGCGCGCCCTCCTCGTTCAGGCCGAGCAACGCCGCCGGGACGGCGAGGGGTTCTGCCTCGACCTCGGTGTGCCACAGCAGGGCGCGGGCCGACTGGGGCAGCCGCTGGAACGCCCGGGACAGCAGGCGCCGGCCGGCCGGGGGCAGCAGATGCGCGGCGACGCCTTCGGGGCCGGCGGCCGCGGCGCTCAGGTCGGGGTGGAGCATCGCGCGGCGGTGGTCGGCGCTCCACTCCGCCGCTATGCGGCGCACGGTGACGAGTATCTGGGGGCGCCACGCCGCCGTGGGACCGCTCTGCCGCAGCGACTGGCCGAACAGCCGGGTGAACGCCGTAGTGGTGAGCATGCCGGCGGCCCGCGCGCCGTCGGTGCACAGCCGCGCGTAGGCGAACGCGGATTCCCAGTGCCGGTCCAGCAGTTCACCGACGGGGTTGAGGGCCGGTGACGCCCCGGTCCACTTCCTCAGTTCGGCGCTCAACTGTTCGTCCGTTGTCTCGAACAGACGTACCGGCTCGGGGGAATTCGACATGCCTGCCTCATTCACGGCTGCATTCCTCCATGAGCACCGCGGAATAAGTCCGTACCAGGGGGCGTCGGGGCTCGGACACAGGCCGGCGGCAGCTCTTGTGAAGCGTGGGGGGCGTACGGAGCGGCCTCGACACGCAGGAGAAAACGTTCGTGGTCCGCACGCCGATACACCCCACACCCTTGCACAGGCGGACGCGACTGAACAAGAGACCTCGCGATCCTGCGGATTGCCTTGCCGACGAGCGGGTTTGACGTCCCGTCAATAGTAGCGTCGACGCCCCGTCAATAAGTACGCGCTTTAACGATGCCCTCCCGAACGGCGGGCAATTGCGCGGGGGACGCGCCCGGCTTCCGTCCCTTTTCCGGGTCCCGGCCGTCCGACGGTTGCGCCCGGCGGAGCCTCGCCGCCCGGGCCGCTCAGTGGCCGCCTCAGTGGCCGCTGATGGCGTGCGGGGTGTAGGGCCGCTGGAGTTCCTCGATCTCCTTGTCGCTCAGCTTCAGGTCGACGGCGGCCACCGCGTCCTCGAGGTGGTGCGGCTTGGACGCGCCGACAATCGGCGCCGCGACCGGCTCCTGGTGCAGCAGCCAGGCGAGAGCCACCTGGGCGCGCGGGACGCCGCGGTCGTTCGCGATGCGGGTGACGGCCTCGACGATGGTGCGGTCGCCCTCCTCGTAGAGCCGGCTGCCGAAGTCGTCGGTGGCACTGCGGCCGGTGCTGGTCCCCCAGTCGCGGGTGAGGCGGCCGCGGGCGAGCGGGCTCCACGGCAGCACCCCGACACCCAGGTCCCGGCACAGCGGGAGCATCTCCCGCTCCTCCTCGCGGTAGAGGAGGTTGTAGTGGTTCTGCATGGAGACGAACCGGGTCCAGCCGCCCAGCCGCGCCGTGTACTGGGCCTTGGAGAACTGCCAGGCGTACATCGAACTCGCCCCGATGTACCGGGCCTTGCCCGCCTTGACCACGTCGTGCAGCGCCTCCATGGTCTCCTCGACCGGGGTGTACGGGTCCCAGCGGTGGATCTGGTAGAGGTCGACGTAGTCGGTGCCGAGGCGGCGCAGGCTGTGGTCGATCTCGCTCATGATCGCCTTGCGGGACAGGCCCCCTCCGTTGGGGCCGGGCCGCATACGGCCGTGCACCTTGGTCGCGAGCACGATCTCGTCCCGGCGGGCGAAGTCCTTGAGCGCCCTGCCGACGATCTCCTCGCTGGTGCCGTCCGAGTAGACGTTGGCCGTGTCGAAGAAGGTGATCCCCGCCTCCAGGGCCTGCCGGATCAGCGGGCGCGACGCCTCCTCGTCCAGGGTCCACTCGTGCGCGCCGCGGTCGGGCTCGCCGTAGGTCATGCAGCCCAGACAGATCCGGGACACGTCCAGGCCGGTCGAACCGAGCTTCACATACTGCATCGTTGCTGCTCCTGCCTTCGGGACGCCTCTTCAGGGGAAGCGTATGCCGCCGTGCCGGAGACCGCGGGGCCGACCGGGTCACCACGGCGGCACCCGCAGGTGACGGCCCGGCGTGGGAACGGCGGGGCGGGCGCCGCGGGCCGCATCCTCGGTGCGGGTGACCGGCGCCGGGCCGGTCGCGGCCCTCCGGGAGGTACGCGGTGCCTGCACGTCCCACCTCGCTCAGGCTCCTCGTGGCGGCGGCCGTGCTGCCGCTCGCCCTGGTGTCACCCGCCTGGGGGCGGCCCGGCCCGCCGCCTGCGGCTTCCGCCGCCGAGGCCCCGGCCACGCTGTGCGCCCCGGCGGGCACGCTGCGCAGCGCGGACCGCCAGTGGGCCGCGGTCGTCCTGTGCGCGGACACCGGCAGCCCGCTCCTGGCGGTCCTGCCCGCGGCGACGTGCGGCCGGCCGGCGACGAAGCTGCGCTACGCCTGCCGGACCCGGGGCACGTGGACCGCCGCCCGGGACGGCGCGACGGTGGCCTCCGGGGCCCTGCCCGGATCCGCCGGGCACCCCGGCCCGGGCACCTACGAGATCACGGCCACCGTGCGCGTGCGGTCCGCGCCCGCGGGCGTGGACCTGACCGGCACGGTCCGCACCACCCTGACCCTGACCGCGCCCGGGCCGGCTCCGGCACGCGGCTCGGCGGGCGACGGCAGGGCCGCCTATCCGACGCACTCCTGACCGGCGCCCCGGCTGCTGCCGAGCAGGTCCAGCGCGCGCTCCCAGCGGAACTCCGGCCGGCCGCCCTCCCCCGCGGCCGCGCCGGTGTACGGATCCGCGAACCGGACGCCCATCCCGCGCAGCCGTTCCAGACTGCTGCCGTACGCGGGGTGGGCGGCGAGCGTGTCGGCCACGCACGGCAGGACGGCCACGGGCACGCCGAGCCCGTGGGCCTCGCACAGGGTGGCCACGGCGAGGGTGTCGGCGATGCCGGCGGCCCACTTGTTGAGGGTGTTGAACGTGGCCGGCGCGACGACGACGGCGTCGGGCGGCGGGAAGGGGCGCGGGTCGGCCGGGGTGCGCCAGGCGGAGCGGACGGGGCGGCCGGTCTGCGCCTCGACGGCGGCGGCGTCGAAGAAGCCTCCCATGGCGACCGGCGTCGCGATGACGCCGACCTCCCAGTTCCGCTCCTGGGCGGCGGTGATCAGCTCACCGACGCCCGCGGCGACACCCGCGCCGCAGACGACCACGTAGAGGAAGGGTTTCTCGGCCTGTTCGGTCATCGGGGCACCTTACTGAACGAAGCCTCACCCGTGCGGTCCAGCGCCCCTTCCCGGCGGGCCCGCGGGCCCCTGGCCCCGCGGCGGGCACAGCCGGCGTGGCCGGCACGGCGGTGGCCGGCACGGCCCCTTCCCCGGGCCGGCGGCCGCCCGGGGAAGGGGCCGCGCCGCCCGGGAAAGGGCCGCGCCGGAATCAGCCGGACCTGAAGAAGGCTCAGTCGGACGCGGCGGACACCGCGATCGCGCCGACGGGGCAGGCCCGGGCGGCCTCCCGGACCATCGGGTCCCCGCCCCCGTCCTCCTGACCGGGCAGGACGGTGCTGAAGCCGTCGTCGTCCTGGGTGAACACGCGCGGAGCGGCCAGCGCGCACTGGCCCGCGCCGATGCACCGGTCCTTGTCGATGTCGATGCGCATGGCGGCTGCCTCTTACCAGGTCACGGGGAGTTCCAGCATCCCCTGGATCGTGTCGCCGGGCTTGTGGGGGATTTCCTGCGGCTCGGCGGCCGGCCGGAGGGTGGGCAACCGCTCGATGAGCGCGCCCAGGGCGATCTCCAGCTCGGCCCGGGCGAGGTTCTGCCCGAGGCACTGGTGGATGCCGAAGCCGAAGGCGATGTGGTGGCGGGCCGGACGGTGCCAGTCCAGGGCGTCCGGGGCCGGGTAGACGTCCGCGTCCCGGTTGATCACGGAGGTCGAGAAGACGACGCCGTCGCCGGCGCGGATGGTCGTCCCGTCCACGTCGACGTCCTCGGTGGCCACCCGCAGCAGCCCGTCCGCGATGGACAGCGTCCGCATCAGTTCCTCCACCGCGGCGGGCAGCAGCGAGGGGTCGGCCCGCAGCTCGGCGAGCCGCTCGGGGTGCTGGAGCAGCGTGTAGGTGCCCAGGGAGATCATGTTGGCGGTCGTCTCGTGTCCCGCGACCAGCAGGATGAGCGCCAGGGAGATCAGCTCGTCGCGCTCGGGCACGCCGTCCCGGAGCTGCTGCTGCACCAGGTCGTCCAGCACGCCGTCGCCCCGGTCCGTCCGCTTGCGGTCGATCAGCTCGCCGAGGTACCCCTCCAGCCGGTCCCGCGCGTCCTCGGTGTCGGCGGTCGTCGGACCGCGCAGCAGGCGCCGGGACTGCTCCTCGAAGAACTCGTGGTCGGCGTACGGGACGCCGAGCAGCTCGCAGATCACCATGGACGGGACGGGCAGCGCGAAGGCGCCGACCAGCTCGGCCGGCGGTCCCTGCGCGACCATCGCGTCCAGCAGCCCGTCGACGATCCGCCGGATGCGCGGCCTCAGCTCGGCGGCGCGCTTGAGGGTGAAGTTCGGGACGAGCTTCCGCCGCTGGGTGTGGTGCTCGGGGTCGTCGACGCCCAGGAGCGCGGGCGTGCGGGTGCGGACCGCGGCGAAGCGGGCAGTGGTCATCGGGAAGCCGGGCCGGGTGCGGTCCGTGGACAGGCGCGGGTCCACGAGCAGCCGGCGGGCCACGGCGTGGCCGGTGACGAGCCAGACGGGGCGGCCGTCGTAGAGGGTGACGCGGGCGAGCGGCCGGGCGCCGCGCAGCGGGTCGTACCCGGCGGGCGGGTGGTAGGGGCAGGTGCGGTCCTGGGGGAAGGCGACGGGTTGCGACAGTTCCGTCAAGTCCGTCATGAAAGACCTCGCAGACGATGGGAGCGTCGTGCCGATCTTCATTAGATGCCCGAGGCATCTAAGGGGCGACGTGAAGTTCGGCCAGATGAGCTCCCCGCGGAATCTGGCCGGAAGCGGTCCGGTCCTTCCTCATCGTAAATCCCGTTGCCGCCGGGGCGAGCGGTCGCCAGGATCCGGCCATGCCCACGATCCACACGCTCCCGCCGCCGTCGCCCCGCGCCGGCTGCTCCCCGCGGGGCCGGCAGCGGTCCGGTCCCCGCGGACGGCCCGGCCCGGCGCCGTCGTGACGGGCGCCCTCGTCGCGGGGCTGGTGGCGGGCTACGGCATCGCCGTGCCCGTCGGCGCCGTCGGGACCTACCTGGTGTCCCTCACCGCCCGCAGCACGCTGCGGACCGGGGCCTGCGCCGCGCTCGGGATCGCCACCGCCGACGGCCTCTACGCCCTGCTGGCCGTGCTCGGCGGCTCGGCCCTGGCCGGGCTGCTGCGGCCCGCGCTGACGCCGCTGCGCTGGGCGTCGGCGCTGGTGCTGGCCGCGCTGGCCGCCCACGGGGCGATGACCGCGCTGCGACGGTACCGCGAGCACCGGCAGACCGCCCCTGCCGAGCCGTCCGCCCCCTCCCCGGCCCGCGCGTACGCCGGGCTGCTCGGGGTCACCCTGCTCAACCCCGCGACCGTGGTCTACTTCGCCGCCCTGGTGCTCGGCACCCGCACCGGGCAGGACGTGCGGCCCCTGGAGCAGGCGGTGTTCGTGTCGGCCGCCTTCGCCGCGTCCGCGAGCTGGCAGCTGCTGCTCGCCGGGAGCGGCGCGCTGCTCGGCCGGGCCCTGACGGGCCGGCGGGGCCGGCTCGTGACAGCGCTCGTCTCCAGCGGGGTGATCACCGCGCTGGCGGTGCGGATGACCGTGTCGCCGTGACGCGGGACCCCGGGCGCGCGGAGTCGTGCGGACGCGTCCCGCGCGCGCCGCGACGGCCCGGCGGCCGTCCGGGCCGTCCTCTCCTCGTCCACGGCACGGCGCACGGCGCACACGGGACGGCGCACGAGGTGGCCGTCCCGGACGGTACGGCCGGACGCGTCCGGCGCGGCGGACCCGGGCAGGTGGCCGCCGCCGGGCGTGGCCGAAGCGGAACGCGGTAGGGATGAAGCGCACGGGTGAAGATGTTCGACGCATGCCGTGCGCGACCGTCACGGAACACGATGAGAGGACCCGGTCCATGCCTCTTGAGGGCGAGTACGAACCCAGCCCGGCCCAGTGGGTGCGTGAGCAGGTGGAGCTGTACGAGAGCTCCGGCGGCACGAAGGGCACGACCCTGCTGGACACCGGCCTGCCCGTCATCCTGCTGACCATGCGCGGTGCCCGGAGCGGCAGGATCCGCAAGACGCCGCTGATGCGGGTGGAGCACGACGGGCGGTACGCGGTGGTGGCCTCCCAGGGCGGTGCCCCGAAGCACCCGTTCTGGTACTTCAACCTGAAGGCCGACCCCCGGGTCGAACTTCAGGACGGGCCCGTCAAGCAGGACATGACGGCGCGTGAGGTCACCGGCGCGGAGAGGGCCGAGTGGTGGGAGCGGGCCGTGGCCGCGTTCCCGCCGTACGCCGAGTACCAGGAGAAGACGGCGCGGGAGATCCCGGTCTTCGTCCTGGAGCCGGCCGACGGGCACTGAGACCGACGGCCGCCGGGGCGGAGCGCGACCGGCAGCCGGGGAGCCGGGTACGGCCCGTGCCCGTCCCCGGGCCCACCCCCGGGCCGGGGACGGTACGAGGGCTCGGCCAGAAGCGGGCCGAGGGCTCGGAGCGGAACCGGGCCGAGGGATTGTCCGGGCCGAGGGCTCGGTCCAGAAGCTCTGCGAGGGCTCGGGCCGCAAGCGGGCCGACGGGGTTGCCCCGGCCGAGGGCTCGGGCCGGAAGCTCTGCGAGGGCTCGGGCCGCAAGCGGGCCGAGGAGGTTGCCCCGGCCGAGGGCTCGGGCCGGAAGAGGCTCCCGGCCCGGGCGGTCCCGCGGCCGGCGCATGGACGCGCACCGGCCGGGGCACCCGTGGTTCAGGCCCCGCCGCGCTCCCCCGTCGCGGCGGGGCTTCCGTCTGTCTCCTGAGCCAGCCGGTCGGTCACGTCGAGGAAGATCTGGTCCGCCTCGGGGACGGTGTGGGCGAGGGAGCGCTTGATGCGGACGGCGACCTCCTCCACGGCCTCGCTGTCCAGGCCGGGCGCGAGGTCGATCCGGGCGGCGACGAGCGTGGAGTCCAGGCCCATCTTCATGGTGAACAGCGCCTCCACGCTGTCAATCTCGGGCTGCGCCTCCAGCACACGCATGATCCGGCCGCTCAGCTCCGGGTCCGCGGCCTCGCCGATGAGCTGGTCGCGCGCCTCCCGGCCCAGCCGGTAGGCGACGTAGACGAGCAGGACGCCGATCGCGAGCGAGGCGGAGGCCTCCCAGACGACCTGGCCGGTGACCATGTGCAGCGCCATGCCGATGATGGCGAGGCTGACGCCGAGCACCGCCGTGCCGTCCTCGGCGACGACCGTGCGCAGGGCCGGGTCGCGCAGGCCCTTCCCGGGGCCGCCCTGCCCGCGGACCTGGTGCAGCGCGCGGACCAGGGAGGCCCCCTCGGCGAGCAGCGCGACGCCCAGGACGACCAGGCCCGCCACATAGCCGCCGAAGCTCTCCTCCGCGCCGTTGCGCAGCGCCTCCACGCCCTGGAAGACCGAGAAGCAGCCGCCCATGACGAAGATCCCGACGGCGGCCAGGAGCGACCAGAAGAACCGCTCCTTGCCGTACCCGAACGGGTGCCGCCGGTCGGCGGGGCGGCGGCTGCGGCGCAGGGCGGCCAGCAGGAAGACCTCGTTGAGGCTGTCGGCGACGGAGTGGGCCGCCTCCGACAGCAGCGCGGGCGAGTGCGCCAGGAGACCGCCGACGGCCTTGGCGACCGCGATGACCAGATTGGCCGCGAGCGCGACCAGCACGGTGACACGTGTCCTGCGGTCGGCCGCCGACTCACTCACGTCCTGCGTCGTTCCGTCCACCGTCCGACCCGCCCCCTTGTCCGCCGCCTCGACCGCCGCGTAATTCGTCACCTGCTCCGCGGTTGTCCCGCTCACGTTCGCCGCCTGCCCCACGCCGCGAAGGATCACACCGTGCCGGAGGCGGAATTCGGGGAACGTGTTCACCAGGGGACACGCACACCCAGGAGGACACATGAGCGACGGGCCCGAGGGCAACAGCGCCTATGGCCGCAAGGTCTTCAAGCGGTCCCGTAGCCACTTCGCGGACCGCATCACCGCGGACGGCCGGGACGGCTTCCCGGTGAAGGCCGGACGCTACCGCCTCGTGGCCAGCCGCGCCTGCCCGTGGGCGAGCCGGGCGGTGATCTCCCGGCGGCTGCTCGGACTGGAGGACTCGCTGTCGCTGGCCGTCGTCGACCCGATCCAGGACGACCGCAGCTGGCGTTTCACCCTCGATCCCGACGGCCGCGACCCGGTCCTCGGCATCCGCTTCCTGAGCGAGGCCTACGACAAGCGGGAGACCGGCTATCCGGGCGGGGTGAGCGTGCCCGCGGTCGTCGACGTGACCAGCGGCGAGCTGGTCACCAACGACTACCAGCAGCTCACGCTCGACCTGGCCACCGAGTGGACCGCCCTGCACCGTCCCGGCGCCCCGGACCTGTACCCGCGGTCGCTGCGCGAGGAGATCGACGCGGTGATGGCGGACGTGTACGAGGACGTCAACAACGGCGTGTACCGTGCCGGTTTCGCCCACACGCAGGAGACGTACGAGGCCGCGTGCACGGACGTCTTCCGGCGCCTGGACGCGCTGACGGACCGCCTGGCCCGGCAGCGCTACCTGGTCGGCGACACGATCACCGAGGCGGACATCCGGCTGTTCACCACCCTGGTCCGTTTCGACGCCGTCTATCACGGCCACTTCAAGTGCAACCGGTACAAGCTCGCGGAGAACCCGGTCCTTTGGGCGTACGCCCGCGACCTGTTCCAGACGCCCGGCTTCGGCGACACGGTCGACTTCGACCACATCAAGCGGCACTACTACCAGGTGCACACCGGCATCAATCCGTCGGGCATCGTGCCCCTCGGGCCGGACCTGTCCGGCTGGCTGACCCCGCACCACCGGGAGGAACTCGGCGGCCGCCCCTTCGGGGACGGCACCGCGCCCGGACCGGTGCACCCCGGCGAGGAGGTCCCGCCGGCGGGCCGGCCCTGACCCCCGCTCCCCCGACCCGGCCGGCCCCGGCACACACGCCGATCGGCCGGCCACCCGTGAGCGATCCAACGACTCATCCGCTCACACGACTCACCAAGGAGATCCAGGTGGCCAAGAAGAAGAACAAGCTCCCGCTCGCCTACCAGCCCGTCGGTTTCGTGCTGGGCTGGGCGGGCGGTGCGCTGGCCGGGAAGGCCTTCCGTGCGACGTGGAAGGCCATCCGGCACGAGGACGACGCTCCCGACGCGCTCGACCCGGACCGCGGCTGGGGCGAGATCCTGCTGGCCGCGGCGGTCCAGGGCGCCATCTTCGCCGTCGTGCGCAGCGCCGTGGACCGCACCGGCGCGAAGGCCATCGCGCGCTCGACCGGCGTGTGGCCCGCCAAGGGCAAGGGCGGTCGCGACTGACCGGCCTCAACCCTGCTTCGGCGCGGCCTGCCGGCCGCGGCGCAGCGTGAAGGAGTGCCCGGCCGGGTCGGAGCACATCCGCTCCTCGTAGGGGCCGGGCACGTCCTTCGCCTCCAGCGGGCGCCCGCCCAGCTCCACGACCCGGCGTTCGGCCGCGTCCAGGTCCTCCACCAGGAAGTCGAGATGGGCCTGGAGGGAGTTCTCCGGGCGCGGCCAGCTCGGCGGGGTCGCGTTCATGTCGCGGCGGAACGCCATGCGGAAGCCGTCGGCGGCCCTGATCTCCACCAGGTTGGCGGTCGCGTCCGTGTCCTCCGCCTCCAGCAGCAGCTTGTAGAACAGGGCGAGCTTCTCGGGCTCCGCGCAGTCGAGCACCACGACGCCCGCTGTCACCAGTGGCATGTCTCCTCCGAAGGGTTTCGGCGGCGGGCACCCCGCCGCCCCTACGGTGCGGATATCCCGCCCTCGTGGAATCAGTCGGCCGCCGGACTCGTGGCGTGCACGGTCAACTCCCTTGCCTTGCGGATGCGTTCGCCTCGGCTTCCATGCTTCCCTCGGCGTTCGCGTCCGCCTCGGGCTTGCGCGCTTGCCTCGGTCTCGTCCTCGCCTCGGCTTCCGCGCCGGCCTCGGCCCGTCTTCGCCTCGGTTTCGCGCCGGCCTCGGCTTCGCCTTCGCCTCGGCCTTGGGTGCAGGCAGACGTCCACGCCCGAGGCGGCCCCCGCGGAGGTCAGGACGCGGCCGTCGTCGACGAAGAGCACGTCCGGGTCGAGGGTGACGCGCGGGAACGTGCGCCGGAAGCGGTCCGCCAGGTGCCAGTGCGTGGTGGCCCTGCGGCCGTCCAGGAAGCCGGCCGCGGCGAGCACGAACGCGCCAGTGCAGAGGGACACGAGACGCGCGTCCGGGGGGATCAGCGCGAGCGCCGCGGCGACCTCCCGCGGCAGCTCGTCGGTGACGTGGGACGGCGCGACGGCCGCGACGACCACGGTGTCTGCGGTGTCTGCGTGTCTGCGGTGTCTGCGGTGTCTGCGGTGTCTGCGGTGTCTGCGGTGTCTGCGGTGTCTGCGGTGTCTGCGGTGGCCAGCATCTCGGAGCCGTGCTCGGGCGTGACGGTGAAGTCCGCGTCGGTGCGCACCGGCCGGCCGTCGACGGTGCAGGTCAGCACCTCGTACCGGCCGTCGGCCGCGCCGAGGACACGGCTGGGGATGCCCAGCTCGAACGGTAGACCCCGTCGAGGGCGAGGACGACGACACGTTCGGCACGCGACGTGGCGCGATCGTATGGGAGGTTGACCTTTCTGCCATGTCGCCGACGGGCGCGCCCGGGCATGCTGGGTCACCATGAGTGATGTGACAACGATGCGAGCGATCAGTCAGGACGTCCTCGGCGGTCCCGAGGTTCTCAAGGAGGTCCGGCTCGAACGGCCCGCCCCGCGGCCCAATGAGGTGCTGGTCCGGGTCCGGGCGGCCGGGGTGAACCCGACCGACTGGAAGCACCGCGCCACCGGCGGCTTCCTCGGTCAGCCCCCGTTCGTCCTCGGCTGGGACGTCTCCGGGGTCGTCGAGGAGACGGGCGTCGGGGTCGCCATGTTCCAGCCGGGGGACGAGGTGTTCGGCATGCTGTCGTACCCGTTCGGGCACGGCTCGCACGCCGAGTACGTGACCGCGCCGGCCCGTACCTTCGCGCTGAAGCCGGCCGGTGTCGACCACGTCCAGGCGGGCGCGCTGCCGCTGGTCTCGCTGACGGCCTGGCAGGCGCTGGTGGAGCGGGCCGGGCTGCGGGCGGGGCAGCGGGTGCTGATCCACGCGGCGGCCGGCGGGGTCGGGCACGTGGCCGTGCAGATCGCGAAGGCGCACGGCGCGTACGTCATCGGCACGGCGAGCGCGGGCAAGCACGACTTCCTGCGCGAGATCGGGGTGGACGAGCCGATCGACTACCGCACGACGGACTTCGCCGAGGCCGTGCGGGACGTCGACGTCGTGCTGGACACGATCGGCGGGGAGACCGGCATGCGTTCGCTGCGGGTGCTGCGTCCGGGCGGGATCGTGGTGTCCATCGTGCCGTTCGGCGGGGACGAGTTCTATCAGGAGGCCGAACGGCTCGGTGTCCGTGCGGTCAGGATGCTGGTGGACGCCGACCACTACGGGATGACAAGGATCGCGGAGCTCGTCGAGTCGGGGCGGCTGCGGGCCACGATCGCCCGGACGTTTCCGCTCGCCGAGGCCGCGAAGGCCCATGAGCTGGGCGAGACGGGTCGCACTACGGGCAAGCTGGTGCTCGTCGTCGACTGACGTCGACCGGTGAAGGGTGCCGCCGCGCGGACGCGTTGGGAGGCAGGTCGGCGACCTGCCTCCTGGCGCGTCCGCGCGTGTGTGGTACCTGAGGGGCGCGTTCCGCGTGCGTGGGTGGGTGGGTCACGGTTGCGTTCCAGCGTGCGGTGCGCGGGGGTTGTGTCCCAGCGTGCGCTGCGTTGGGCGTCCCGCGTGGCGTGCGTGGGCGGGCGCGTCCCACCTGCGGTGCGTGGGTGGGTCGGGGCCCCGCCGGGGGTGCCCGTCCTCGGACCGGCGCGGAATCGGTGTCTCACCAGGGAATCGGTGCGGACGCGCCGGACGCTGCGGGCGGGCACCCCCCGACACGACCTCTTCCGTTCACGGGCGGCCGCGCCCGGGTGGATCGTCCGCTCGCCTGGAGCGGCCGCGCGTGCGCAGGTTCGATGTGGGCGGTACGGCCGCGATTCGGCGACATATGTCAATCGAACATGCTGGAATTCACTCCAACGGGGGTAACTTGCAGGAGGGGGACGGGTGTTGGCCCGTCGCGGTCCGCGGACCCCGCCGGTTGGAGGCGATGTCGTCGTGCAGCAGGAACCGGCACCGCTCTCCCGTCACCTGCGGGTCCACCGGCACCGTGGCCACACCGTGGTGGAGTTCCGCGGTGAGATCGACATCGCCGCGGCCGCCGAGATCGGCCCGTACCTGGACCGGCTGACGGCCCGTCCGGGTGCCCGGATCGTGGTGGACCTGCGTCAGGTCGACTTCTTCGACTGCTCCGGACTGCGCCTGCTGTATCGGGCGCGGCACCGGGTGCTCGGCCGGGACGGGGAACTGCGCCTGGTGTGCACGCACGCGCTGACCCTTCGGGTATTGAAGGTCACCGGCCTGACCCGGCTGCTGCCGCCGCATCCGACGCTGGACGCGGCGCTGGCCCGGCCCCCGGCCACCTCCGGCTCCCTGTGAGGACGTTCTGAGCGCGTCGGCAGATGTGTCAACGGACCTGTCTGCCAACGGGTTTGAGGGGAAAGCGGTCTGGAGGAAGGAGGGCCGCCGCATGACGACGTCCATCAGTCAGCCGCCCCGGCGCATGCCGGGCTGGGCGAAGGCGGTGAGCGCCGTGGTCGTGGTGCTCGTCGTGCTGTTCGCCGGGATCCGGCTGAGTGTGCTGCCGGGCATCAGGGACCTGTTCGGCACGGAAACGCACGACCGCTCGGGCCCCGCGCTGCTGGAGTCCATCCAGGACCTCAGCCGCTACGACGCCGCCTCGGGGAACTTCCAGGTCGTCGTCGACCTGGAGAAGGACACCAAGTACCTGCCCGACGCCATCCGCGGCACCCGGACGCTGTACGTCGGCGCGGGCACCGTCGACGCCTACGTCGACCTCGGCGAGGTCGGCGACGACGACGTGACGGTCGACGACGACCGCACGTCGGCCACGCTCCGGCTGCCGCACGCGCGCCTCGGCAAGCCGGCCCTCGACCCCGACCACTCGTACGCGGTCTCCAAGCAACGCGGCCTGCTCGACCGGCTGGGCGACCTGTTCTCCGGCAATCCCAACGGCGAGCGCGCCGTGCAGCAGCTGGCCGTGCGGCACATCGCGGACGCCGCCAAGGAGAGCGGGCTGACCGCACGCGCCGAGACCAACACCACCGGAATGCTCCAGGGGCTGCTGAAGTCCCTCGGCTTCCAGGAGGTGCACGTCTCGTACGGGCCCTGACCGGCGGGCGTGACCCGTTTCTGACGGGGCACCAGTTCCCCGAGCCGGCTCACTTTCCCCCACACTAGTTGAGCACTGGAGGACCTCATGGCCCGTATGGCCCTACGGCTGCGCACCCCCAAGGCCGACCGGGAGCCGGCCCCGGACCCGGACGAGCGCCGGCCGCTGCCGCTGCCGCTGCGTCTGCTGGCGGTGCTGTGCGCCTTCCTCTTCATGGTGGCGTTCGCGGTCGTGCTGGCCAAGCTCACCCTGCAGCCCTCGCCCGCGTCGGAGTCACTGACGCACACCAATCTGCACCCGGGCGACTCGCTGCGGGCCTACATGAGCCGGCCGGCCCTGCGGGACACGGTCAAGCAGATCGGCGGCAACGTGGTGCTGGGCATCCCCTTCGGCGTGCTGGTGCCGGTGGTCGCGCCCAAGGCGCGCGGTCTGCTGCGGGTGCTCCTGCTGACCGCGATCGTGATGCTCATGGTGGAGTTCGCCCAGGGCGCGCTCATCACCGGGCGGGCCTTCGACATCGACGACGTCATCCTCAACACGGCCGGGGCGCTGGTGGGTTACCTGCTGCTGGGACGCCGGCTCGGCCGGGCCGTTCACGCGCGCCGGGTACGCACGTGACGAGTGGACGGCAGGTACGGACCAGAGTATTGACGACCCCTTAGTTCACTCCTTGAATCAAGAGGCGACACCCCTTGCCCCCACCTCGGTCGGCGCGCCCGCTCCGGCGGGCCGCCGTACAGAAGGGAAGACCTGTGGCCTCCCCCCGCCTGCTCCGCAGATGTCTCCTCGCCGCCCTGTCCGCCGCCCTGCTGGGCACCCTGGCGGTCGGGCCGGCCCAGGCGGACACCGCGGGCGGCACGTCCGCCGCCGCCGTGACCTTCTCCGACACCTTCGACGGGCCCGCCGGTTCGGCCGTCGACCCGAACAAGTGGCAGCTGGAGACCGGCGACAACGTCAACAACCACGAACGGCAGTACTACACCTCGGGCACCAGGAACGCGGCCCTCGACGGCCAGGGCCACCTGGTGATCACCGCCCGCCGGGAGAACCCCGCCAACTACCAGTGCTGGTACGGAACCTGCCAGTACACCTCGGCCCGGCTGAACACCTCGGGCAAGTTCACCGCGCAGTACGGGCACGTCGAGGCCCGGATGAAGATCCCGCGCGGGCAGGGCATGTGGCCCGCGTTCTGGATGCTCGGCACCCCGGTCGACTGGCCCGACTCGGGCGAGATCGACATCATGGAGAACGTCGGCTTCGAGCCGTCGACCGTGCACGGCACCATCCACGGACCGGGCTACTCGGGCTCCGGCGGCATCGGCGCCGGCTACACGCTGCCGAACGGCCAGGCCTTCGCGGACGCCTTCCACACGTTCGCCGTCGACTGGGCACCGGACTCGATCACCTGGTCGGTGGACGGCAACGTCTACCAGCGCCGCACGCCCGCCGACCTGGGCGGCCGGACGTGGGTGTTCAACAAGCCGTTCTTCCTCATCCTGAACCTGGCCGTCGGCGGTTACTGGCCCGGCGACCCGGACGGCTCGACCGTCTTCCCGCAGCAGCTGGTGGTGGACTCGGTGTCGGTCACGACGGGCGACTCCGCGCCGGCCGGCGGGGCGATCCGGGGCCTGGCCGGCAAGTGCGTGGACGTGGCCGGGGCCGGCTCGGCCAACGGCACGCCCGTCCAGCTCTACGACTGCAACGGCACGGCGGCCCAGCGGTGGACGGTCGGCTCGGACGGCACGCTCCGCGCGCTCGGCAAGTGCCTGGACGTCACGGACAACCGCACCGCGGACGGCTCCACCGTGCAGTTGTGGGACTGCACGGGCGGCCCCAACCAGAAGTGGGCCGTCAGCGCGGCGCACGACATCGTCAACCCGCAGGCCGACAAGTGCCTGGACGTGACGGGCGGCTCCTCCGCCAACGGGACCCGGCTGCAGATCTGGACCTGCACCGGCGCCGCGAACCAGAAGTGGACGGTCGGCTGAGTCCCGCCCGGCCGGTGCTCCCGTGACGGCACGGCGGTCCGCCCGAGGTGTTCGGGCGGACCGCCGTGTCCGTCGCGGGGCCGCAGCACGGCTCCGGGCGCCTCGGGAGGACCCCGTCAGCGCCGGGTCCAGGTGAACTTGTCACCGCCGACCCAGCGGACGACATCCGGATCGTCCAGGTCGTGCACGGTGATCCCGAACGCGGCGGCGGCCTCCAGGACGTCGGTGACGGTCTTCGCCTCCCCGACCACCTGACCGTCGATCTCCACGATCCGGAACGGCGGGTTGCCCGGCTGCACCCCGAGCACCAGGATCCGTGGGCGGGACATGTACGGGCTCGCGACTTCGGTCATGCCATCAAGCCTAGAACGGGACACATCGGTACGAAATCTTCGACGTCAGCGCTCCAGGAGATCCAGGACGGCCGCCTCGACGGCCCCCTGGGTGGCCGGCCGGCCGAAGTCCCCGTGCTCGCCGAGCCGGGTCAGCACGGGGGCGATCGTGTCGCCCTCCTCGAACCGCTCGAACACCTTCGGATCGATGTAGGAGGAGCGGCACACGGCGGGCGTGTTGCCCAGGTAGCGGCTGACCTCGCGGACCGCCCGGCTGATCTGCCGGCGCCGGGCCGCGGCCGTCGCGCGGGCCTCCTCGGTGGTGACGGAGACCGCCACGGCCGCGAGCACGGTGGCGTGCCAGGTGCGGAAGTCCTTGGCGGTGATCTCGGTGCCCGCGAGCGTGCGCAGCGCGTCGTTCAGGTCGTGTCCGCGCAGGTCGTGCCAGGCGCCCCGGTCCCAGTACACGAGCAGCCGCTCCCCGCCGTGCCGGCGCCGCAGCAGGGACCGCACGACGGCGTGCGCCTCCTCGTCCACCAGCGCCCGTACGAGCGAGATGCCGCCCTTGGCCGGGAAGGAGAACGCGATCTCACCGCGGCCGCAGGTGACGTGCTCGCGCAGGATCGTGGTCAGGCCGTAGGTCTCGCTCTTCTCGGTGTGCCGGTCGCTGCCGATGCGGAAGAAGCCGAGGTCGAGCAGGCGCACGGCGCACGCGGTGACGCGGTCCCGGCTCAGGCCCCGGCCCGCGAGGCCGGCCGCCACCCGCGACCGCAGCTCGGGCAGGGCCCGGGCGACCTGCCGCACGTGCTCGTGCTTGGCCTGGTCCTGCTGAGCCCGGAAGGCCTCGTGGTACAGGTACTGGCGGCGTCCGGCGTCGTCCGTGCCGACGGCCTGGAGGTGCCCGTTGGGCCAGGGGCATATCCACACCTCGCGCCAGGCGGGCGGAATGGTCAGGGCCCGGATCCGGTCGAGCTGCCCGGGGTCCGTGAGCGGTTCGCCGCGGGTGTCAAGGTAGCGGAAGCCGCGGCCGCACCGGACGCGGGTGAAGCCGGGGCGGTCGCAGGAACTGGTGCGCAGCCTCATCCGTGGCCCACTCAGGGACGGCGCCAGTCGTCGCTGGTCAGGTGCGACCCCGCCATCGGGCCCATCCGCAGCATGCCGCCGTCGACGCTCCAGGAGGCGCCGGTGACGTAGGAGGAGTCGGGACCGGCGAGGAAGGCGATGACGGCCGCGACCTCGCGGGCGTCGCCGGGACGGCCGAGCGGGATGCCGGGGCGGTGCTCGGTGTGGACGTCCGTGTCCTCCTGACCGGTCATCGGGGTGGCGATCTCGCCGGGAGCGACCGCGTTGACGGTGATGCCGTGCTCGGCCAGTTCCAGGGCCATGACCTGGGTGAGCAGTCCGAGAGCGCCCTTGGCCGCGCAGTACGGGCCGGCGCCGACGCGCGGCTGGTGCTCGTGCACGGACGTCACGTTGACGATGCGGCCGCCGTCGCCCTGGGAGATCATCCGCCGGGCCGCCTTCTGGGAGCACAGGAACGGGCCGACGAGGTCGACGTCGAGGACTTGGCGCATGTCGTCCAGCCCCAGGTCGAGGAAGGGCGTGGCGGTGCCCGTGCCGGCGTTGTTGACCAGGACGTCGATGCGGCCGAGCTCCTCGCACAGGGCGTCGACGGTGTCCGCCGCCGCGGGCAGCCGGGTGAGGTCCATCCGGGCGACGGCGGCCCTGCGTCCCTTGGCGCGGACCTCCGCGGCGGTCTCCTCGGCGCCCTTCTCGTCGCTGTGCCAGGTGATGCCGACGTCCATCCCCGCCTCGGCCAGGCGGACGGCGGTGGCACGCCCGATGCCGGAGTCGGCGCCGGTGATCACGGCCACCCGGGATGCGGAGGGGGCGGGGGCGGACATGGGAGACCTCCTGAGGGGAGACCGCTTGCGGACGGCCTCGCCAGTACCCGGGTGCGTCCCGGGCAAACCAGGACTCCTGTCCGGCGTCCGCCCGCCGGCGGGCCCGGCTGCGGCCCGGCGGCTCCGGCGTGCCGCGCCGGGACGGCTCGCGAGGCACGCCCGGCCCGCAGGCCGGTACCGCCGTGCGACGGGACGCCGGGTGGGGAACTCTTGATGCGGAGGTGGCGATGGACCCCGTCGAGGCACTGGACCGGATCGCCTTTCTGCTGGAGCGGTCCCTGGCGCCCACGTACCGCGTGCGCGCCTTCCGCACGGCGTCCCGGACGCTGGCGGAGCTGCCCGCCGGCGAAGTGGCCGCGCGCGCGTCCTCCGGGCGCCTGGAGTCGCTCAAGGGGGTCGGCCCGAAGACCGCGCAGGTCGTCCGGGAGGCACTGGCCGGGCAGGTGCCCGGCTACCTGCAAAAGCTCCAGGACGAGGCCGGGGAACCGCTCGCCCGGGGCGGGGAGGCCCTGCGCTCGCTCATCCGCGGCGACTGCCATCTGCACTCCGACTGGTCCGACGGCGGCAGCCCGATCGAGGAGATGGGCCGGACGGCGGCCGCCCTCGGCCACGAGTGGGCGGTGCTGACGGACCACTCCCCCCGTCTGACGGTGGCGCGTGGCCTGTCCCCCGAACGGCTGCGCGAGCAGCTCGCCGTGGTGGCGGAGCTGAACAAGACGTGGGCACCCTTCCGCCTGCTGACCGGCATCGAGTGCGACATCCTCGACGACGGCTCCCTCGACCAGGAACCCGGGCTGCTCGAACAGCTCGACGTCGTCGTCGTGTCGGTGCACTCCAAGCTGCGGATGGACGCCGACGCGATGACCCGCCGCATGGTGGCCGCCGTCCGCAGTCCGCACTCCGACGTCCTCGGCCACTGCACGGGCCGGCTGCTCACCGGGCGGGGCCGGCCCGAGTCGCGGTTCGACGCCGGCGAGGTGTTCGCCGCCTGCGCCGAGACGGGAACGGCCCTGGAGATCAACAGCCGCCCCGAGCGCCTGGACCCGCCCCGGCGGCTGCTGCGCCAGGCCGTCGGGGCGGGGGTGCTGTTCTCCGTCGACACCGACGCGCACGCGCCGGGCCAGCTCGACTGGCAGATCCACGGCTGCGCGCGGGCGGAGGAGTGCGGGGTGCCCGCGGAGCGCGTGGTCACCACCTGGTCCCAGGAGGACCTGCTGGCCTGGACCCGGGAGCGCAGGACGCCGTCCGGAGTGGCGAGCACCTGACGTGGTACCCGGGAACACCCAGGGAAGAGAGGAAGGACCCCGGATGGACCGTGCCGCCGTGTTCGACGTCGACGGAACCCTCGTCGACACCAATCACCTCCACGTCGTCAGCTGGTGGGAGGCGTTCCGGCAGGCGGGGCACCGGGTGCCCATGCACGCCGTGCACCGCTCCGTCGGCCTGGGCTCCACCGACCTGATCGCCCATCTGCTGGGTGACGACCGCGACACGGACCAGGACGCCGAGCTGAGCGCCGCGCACAAGGCGCTGTACGGCCAGTACTTCGACCGGCTGCCCGCCCTGCCGGACGCGGGCCGGCTGCTGCGGCAGTTGCACCGCGACGGCTGGAAGGTGGTGCTGGCCACCTCGGCGAGCGGTCCGGAACTGAGCGCGCTGCGCCGCGCCATCGACGCGGACGACGTCATCGCCGCCACCGCGAGCGCCGACGACGTCGAGGAGGGCAAGCCGGCGCCCGAGCCGGTCGAGCACGCCCTGGAGCTCGTCGGGGTCCCCGCCGAGCGGGCCGTGTTCGTGGGCGACACCGTCTGGGACATGCTGGCCGGCAGCCGTGCGGGGGTGCGCTGCGTGGGTGTGCTGTGCGGCGGCATCCCGCGCGAGGACCTGCAGAAGGCGGGCGCGCAGGCGGTCTACGACGACCCCGCGCACCTGCTGGCGTCCCTGGCGGACAGCCCGCTGGCGTGAACGTGCCGCAGGTCACCCGCTTGGACCCCCCGGGCCCCGGGATACCCGGCACGGCATGACGCGTGTGAGCAAGGCTGTGCGCCAGGACGTGGACGACGGTGCCGTGACGGGCGGCAGGAGCCCGGTGGGGGCGGTGCGCCGGGAGGCGCAGGCGGTCGGCCGGGCGGTCCGCTCGGCGTGGCGCGGACCGGGCCGGGAGCGGGACCTGCTGGTGCAGTCGCTGAAGGCCGCCGCCGCGGCGCTGCTCGCGTGGCTCGTCGCGCGGGTCTGGCTGGACGACCCGATGGCCCTGATGGCGCCCTGGGTGGCGCTGGTCCTCGTCCAGGCCACGGTGTACAGCTCGCTGCGGCAGGCGGTGCAGCAGCTCGGGGCGATCTGCGCCGGGACGCTGCTCGCGTCCGCGGCACAGGCCGCCACGGGCGACACCCTGGTGGCCCTGGCCGTGTGCCTGCCCGTGCTGATGCTGCTGTCGAACTGGTCCCGCTTCGGCGACCAGGGCATCTACGGTGCGACGACGGCGGTGTTCACCCTGGCCTCGGGCAGTGTGACGGCGGCCGCGGTGGGCCACCGGGTGGGCCAGGCGGCGCTGGGCGCGGTGATCGGCGTGGCGGTGAACGCGTTCGTCCTGCCGCCGATCCACCTGCGGGACGTCAGGGAGAACCTCGCGGCGCTGGCGCGGGAGGCCGGGGACGTGCTGTGCGCGATCGCGGACGGCCTGCGGGCGGAGGACTGGGACGCGGAGACGGCGACGGACTGGTCGCGCCGCTCGTCGGTGATCGAGCACCGCCTTCAGGCCGTGCACTCGGCCCGCCGCTGGAGCCGGGAGAGCCTGCGGCTGACGCACCGGCCGCTGCGCGCGCTGCGGCGCCTGCCCACCGGGGTGCCGCCGGAGGCGGAGGACGAGCGGTGGAGCCGCGTGACCGGCCACATCAGGGCCCTGACCCGGACCCTGGAGGTGGCGGCCGACGACGGCCGGTCGCCGCAGCCGCCCGGCGCCGCGGAGCTGCGGACGTACGCGGACCTGCTGGGGCTGATCGCGAACGCCTGCCACGCGGAGAGCGGCCGTCTGCTGCACGGCGCGGACACCCACGACCCGCAGGACGGGACGGAGACGGCGATGTGGGAGCTGCACGGGCGGCTGGAGTCCGGGCTGCGTGAGCCGGTGGAGCGGGAGGCGGCCCGCACGACGGTCCTCGGGTCCCTGCTGCTGCAGGCGGAGAACCTCTGGGCGGAGGTCGTCACCCCGGCGCTCCACGAGGGTGACGCAGGTCACCGCGGCGAAGGGCGTGCGGCGGAACACCAGCGGGTGGTTTCCCGTTGAACCGTCCGTGGGTGCGGATGGGACAGTGTCCCCGGGCCTCACCTATGGCCCACAGGGACGATCGTTCGGCTGAAGCCCTGTGGAGCGTCTCGCCGCGAGGCGACCGCCATGCGTGCCCACACCTCGACGCCCCGACCGCGATCCCCCCGTCCGGTCGGGGCTTTCTCATGCCCTCGCGCAGCGCGCAGGCGCCGCCGACCCGGCACGCCGCCCGCGCCGGGCGCTTGACTTGATGGTCGCGCCCGGCTGGACCGACGGCAACGGCCGGTCGCTGGACCCGGAGGGCTTCAAGACCCCGCAGCAGGGGCGGCCGCACAGGTCTGGGCGGCGCCCTCGCCCCGGCTGGACGGCCTGGGCGGCGTCTACCTGGCGCGGACTGCGACATCGCCGGGTCCGCGCCCGCGGACGGTGAACGCACCGGCGTCAAGGACTGGGTGACCGACCCCGAGCAGCCGGCCCGCCTGTGGGAGTTGTCGGCGGAGCTGACGGGCGTGGACGCGTTCGCGCACCGCGGCGCCGGCTGACCGGGGCCCGCCGTCCCGGTCAGGCGCCGCCGGGTGAGGTCCCGCCGAGCTCCCGCGCGGTGCGCACGAAGACGTCGTGCAGATCGCGTGCCGCCCGCGGTACGGACTCCGCCCGGCGGCGCCGCAGCACCAGCAGCACCCGGGTGCCGTCGTCGGCGATCGGGCGGCAGGTGATCAGCCCCTGCCGTTCCAGCGGGTCCCCGACGACGCTGAAGTCCGGCAGGACGGTCGCCCCGAGCCCCTCGGCGACCATCAGCTTGCCCATCTCGGCGCCGTCGGTGGAGTACGCGAAGGACGCGGCCCGGCCGCCGAGCAGCCGGTGCACGTAGCGGTGCATCACATAGCCGGAGCGCATGGCGATCAGCGGCTCGCCGAGCAGGTCGTCCACCGTCACCGCGGAGCGCCCGGCGAGCCGGCTGCCGGGCCGCACGCACAGCACGGGCCGTCCGCTCAGCAGTGGCGTCGACTCGAAGCCGGCCGGCATGTCGTCCCCCTCCAGGTGGTTGACCAGGCCCAGGTCCAGACCGCCCTCGGACAACGCCCGGTGGATGTCCGCCTGCTGGGCGCCGACGACCTCCACCTGGGTGACGGGGTGATCGGCGCGGAAGGCCCGGACCGCGGGCACCAGCAGCGGCACGGTCGCCGCGTTGACGGTGCCGACGCGCACCATGCGGCTGACGCGGTGCTGCTCGCCCGCCGCGGCCCGCAGCCGGTCCACCGCCTCCAGCACGCCGGCCATGTGCGGCAGCAGTTCCCGCCCCGCCGCGCTCATCGTGGCACCGGACCGCTTGCGCTCCAGCAGGTCGACGCCGAGCTCCCGTTCCAGATTGCGCACGGTCTCGCTCAGGGCGGGCTGGGACAGGCGCAGTTCCTCCGCGGCCCGGCGCAGAGAGCCGAACCGGGTGACGGCGGCGATGTATTCCAGCTGTTCCGTTCGCACGTCCGCAGAATGCGGTGATTCCGACGCCGCGTTCAAGGGTTTCCCTGTCACGCCTTCGTGAAATTCCATGGTCCGCGATACGAGACCGGTCGGGTTCTCCTTGACGGTCCTCACCGGCTGCTGCCACGATCGACGCCATGAAGAAGCGACTGGACCTCACGCGGCGACGCCACGTCGACCTCGCGCGCGTCTCCAGCGCCTCCTGTTGCGCCGCGGCCTGATCCTCCGGATCCGCCGCCTTCTCTCCCTTCCACGCCGCACCCGCCTGTCCGGCGCCGGCTGCCGCGTCCCCGCTCGCCCCGCCGGCCGCACCACGGCGTTCCGTCGAGTTCTTCCCGGCCCTTCATTCGGCGCGCCCGAAATTCCCGGGCTTTCCGCAACAGGAGTTCCGCATGCCCGCACAGCCCCTGAAATTCGCCTACTGGGTCCCCAATGTCAGCGGGGGGCTCGTCACCAGCAGGATCGAGCAGCGCACCGACTGGGGGTACGACTACAACCGCAAACTCGCCGTGCTCGCCGAGAACAACGGTTTTGAATACGCGCTCACGCAGGTCCGCTACATGGCCAGCTACGGCGCCGAGTTCCAGCACGAGTCGACCGGTTTCAGCCTCGCCCTGCTGCTGGCCACCGAGCGCCTGAAGGTGATCGCCGCCGTCCACCCGGGCCTGTGGCATCCCGGCGTGCTCGCCAAGTTCGGTGCCACCGCCGACCACCTGTCGGACGGGCGCTTCGCCGTCAACGTGGTCTCCGGCTGGTTCAAGGACGAGTTCACCGCACTCGGCGAGCCCTGGCTGGAGCACGACGAGCGGTACCGCCGCGCCGAGGAGTTCATCCGCGCCCTGCGCGCCATCTGGACCGAGGACCACGCCGAACTCGCCGGGGACTTCTACCGGGTGCGCGACTTCACCCTCAAGCCCAAGCCGCTGCGCTCCCCCGCCCGCCCGCACCCGGAGATCTTCCAGGGAGGCAACTCCACCGCCGCCCGGCGGATGGCGGGCCGGGTCTCCGACTGGTACTTCTCCAACGGCAAGGACTTCGACGGGGTCGTCGAACAGCTCCAGGACGTGCGGAAGTCGGCCGCCGAGGCGGGGCGCGGCGCGCCCCGGTTCGGTCTCAACGGCTTCCTCATCGCCCGCGACACCGAGGCGGAGGCCCGGCAGACCCTGCGTGACATCGTCGCCCGGGCCGACACGGAGGCCGTCGAGGGATTCGGCGCGGCCGTCAGGCAGGCCGGCCAGTCCACCGCAGACGGCAAGGGCATGTGGCAGGACTCCGCCTTCGAGGACCTCGTCCAGTACAACGACGGCTTCCGCACGGGCCTGATCGGCACGCCCGAGCAGATCGCCGAGCGCATCGTCGCCTACAAGAGGCTCGGCGTCGACCTCTTCCTGCTGGGCTTCCTGCACTACCACGAGGAGGTGGAGTACTTCGGCCGGCGCGTGCTGCCCCTCGTCCGGGAACTGGAGGCCCAGCTCCCCGACGCCGGCGCCGAGGCGGGGTCCGTCCCCGTCTCCGCCTGACCGTCCCCCCTACCCCACCCGTACCGCGAGAGAGGTCACTCCATCATGAGCACCGCCACGCCCACCGACTGGCAGACCCGCCCCGCCCCGCGGACCGCGCGGGAGTGGATCGCCCGCGCCGCCGAGGTCGCGGCCGTCCTCGCCACCGACGCCGCCGCACGCGACCGCGCCGGCGCCACCCCGTACGCCGAGGTCCGGCTGCTGAAGGACTCCGGCCTGGTCACCCTCCTCGGCCCGGTGGAGCACGGCGGCGGGGGCCAGGACTGGACCACCGCCTACCGCGTCGTCCGGGAGGTCGCCAAGGCCGACGGCTCCATCGGGCAGCTCCTCGGCTACCACTACCTGTGGAACTGGGCCGCCCGCCTCGTGGGCACCCGCGAGCAGTGGGAGCACGTCGAGGCCGAGGCCGCACGGGGCCGCTGGTTCTTCGGCGGCGCGGTCAACCCGCGCGACGAGGACGTCGTCGTCACCGAGGACGGCGACGACCTCGTCTTCACCGGCCGCAAGTCCTTCTCCACCGGCAGCAAGGTCTCCGACGTCACCGTCCTGGAGGGCGTCTTCGAGGGCACCGACCGGCACGTCTTCGCCATCGTGCCGTCGGACTCCGAGGGCCTGACCTTCCACGACGACTGGGACAACATCGGCCAGCGGCTCACCGAGAGCGGCGGCGTCACCCTCGACGGGGTGCGCACCCCGTGGTCGTCGGCGGCGGGCCACGTCGGCAAGGAGTTCCAGCCGCGCGTCGACAACACCCTCAACGTCCCCACGATCCAGCTGGTCTTCGTCAACTTCTACCTCGGCATCGCCGCCGGCGCGCTGGAGACGGCGGCCGCCTACACCCGCACCAGGTCGCGGTCCTGGCTGCACGGCGGCCACGAGCGCGCCGTCGACGAGCCGTACGTCATCGACCTCTACGGCGACCTCACCGCCAAGCTCTGGGCGGCCGAGGCGCTCGCCGACGCGGTCGCCGCCGAGGGGCAGAGGCTCCACGACGACCCGGACGCCGTCACCGAGCAGGCACGCGGCGAGTTCGAGGTGCGGGTGGCCGCGGTCAAGGCCCGCGCCACCGACGTCGCCCTGGAAGTCACCAGCCGCATCTTCGAGGCCACCGGCGCCCGCTCCACCGCCACCGCCGAGGGCCTGGACCGCTTCTGGCGCAACGTCCGCACGCACACCCTGCACGACCCGGTCGCCTACAAGCGGCGCGAGGTCGGCCGCTGGGTCCTCGCGGGCGAACTGCCCGAACCCACCTGGTACTCCTGACCACCCGCCCGACGGGGCGCCCTCCCCGGGGCGCCCCCTTTCGGAAAGAAGCCCCATGGCCACCGTCCTGTCCCTCTCCGGCAGCCCCTCCGTCTCCTCCCGCACCAACCGCCTGCTCCGCCACCTGGACCAGCGCCTGGCCGGGCAGGGCCACGAGGTGATCCCGCTCGACGTGCGCACCGTGCCCGCCGAGGCGCTGCTCGGCGCGGACTTCCGCCACCCGGCGATCGTCGAGGCCACCGAGCTGGTCGCCCGTGCCGACGGCGTCGTCGTCGGCACCCCCGTCTACAAGGCCTCCTACTCCGGTGTCCTCAAGGCGCTGCTGGACCTGCTCCCCCAGTACGCCCTCACCGGCAAGACGGTGCTGCCGCTCGCCACCGGCGGGACCACCGCGCACGTGCTGGCCATCGACTACGCCCTGCGGCCCGTCCTCACCTCGATGGGCGCCGCGCACGTCGTGCCGGGCTGGTTCACCCTCGACACGGACATCACCGTGCACGACGACGGCTCACTCACGGTGGCGCCCGCCGCGAACGAGGCGCTCGGCCGGGTGCTCGACCAGTTCTCCGCGGCCCTCGGCCCGGTGTCCCTGCCGGCCGCGGCGGGCCGGGCGGCATGACAGCCGCCCATGTGATCGCGGACGACGCCGAGGCCGTGGCGGTCGCCGCCGCGCTGGCCGACGTGTTCCGGGCGGGCGCCGGTGAGCGCGACGCCGCCCGGAGGCTGCCGCGCGAGGAGGTGGAGCGGCTGTCCGCCTCCGGGCTGCTCGCCGTGACCGTGCCCGCCGAGCACGGCGGTGCGGACGTCGGCGCGCAGACCCTGGCGGAGATCTTCCGGCTGCTCGGCTCGGCCGACGGCAGCCTCGCCCAGATCCCGCAGAGCCACTTCGTCTACGTCCAGGTGATCCGCCGTCAGGGCACGCCGGACCAGCAGAAGTTCTTCTTCGCCGAGGTCCTCGCCGGGCGCCGGTTCGGCAACGCCCAGTCGGAGGCGGGCACCCGGCACGTGCAGGACATCCGCACCCGCCTGGAACCGCGGCCCGACGGCTCCCACCTGCTGAACGGCGTCAAGCACTACTGCACCGGCGCCCTGTTCGCCGACTGGATCCCCGTACTGGCCCGCGCCGGGGACGGCACCCCGCACGTCGCCTACGTGCCCCGGGACGCCCCGGGGGTGACCGTGGCCGACGACTGGGACGGCATGGGCCAGCGCACGACCGCCAGCGGCACCGTCCGCCTGGTGGACGTGCCCGTGCCCGCCGACCGGGTCGTCCCGCACCACCTGACCTTCCAGGGCCCCCAGTTGCACGGGGCGGTGGCCCAGTTGCTGCACGCGGCCATCGACACCGGCATCGCGGCGGGCGCGCTGGACGAGGCCGCCCGCTTCGTGCGGACCAGCAGCCGGCCCTGGTTCGAGAGCGGCACCGAGTCCGCGGCCGAGGACCCGCTGCTGATCCAGCGGTTCGGCGAGCTGGCCCTGGAGGTCCGTACGGCCGAGGCGCTGCTGCGGGAGGCCGCCCGCACCGTGGAGGCGTCTCGCGCCCGTCTGACCGACGACTCGGCGGCCGAGGCGTCGATCGCCGTCGCCGCGGCCAAGGTGGCGGCGGCCCGGGCGGCGGTGGAGGTCGCGGGCGCCCTGTTCGAGGTGTCCGGCACCCGCTCGGCGCTCGACTCCCTGAACCTGCACCGGCACTGGCGCGACGCCCGCACCCACACCCTGCACGACCCCACGCGCTGGAAGATCCAGCACATCGGCCGGTACGCGCTGAACGGCACCAGACCGCCCCGCCACGGGCTGCTCTGACCGGCGACTCACGATCGGAGAACGACGTGTCCCTGACCTTCCACTGGTTCCTGCCCACCAACGGCGACAGCCGTCACGTGGTCGGCGGCGGCCACGGCACCCCCGCCACCGCCTCCGGACGGGACCGGCCGCCGACGGTCGCCTATCTGAGCCAGATCGCCCGCGCCGCCGAGTCGCTCGGCTTCACCGGCGCGCTCACCCCGACCGGCGCCTGGTGCGAGGACGCCTGGCTGACCACGGCCCTGGTCAGCCGGGAGAGCGAGCGCCTGAAGTTCCTGGTCGCCTTCCGGCCCGGTTCGGTCTCCCCGACGCTGGCCGCGCAGATGGCCTCCACCTTCCAGCGGCAGACCGGCGGCCGGCTCCTGCTGAACGTCGTCACCGGCGGCGAGAGCCACGAGCAGCGCGCCTACGGCGACTTCCTGGACAAGGACGCCCGCTACCGCCGCACCGGCGAGTTCCTGCACATCGTCCGGCAGCTGTGGGAGGGCCGCAGCGTCGACCTGGACGGCGAGTACCTCCGGGTCGAGGACGCGAGGCTGGCCCGGCTGCCCGATCCGGTACCGGCGGTCTACTTCGGCGGCTCCTCGGCGGCGGCGGGGCGGGTCGCCGCCCGGCACGCCGACGTCTACCTCACCTGGGGCGAACCGCCCGGGCAGGTCGCCGAGAAGCTCGCCCGGGTCAGGGCGCTGGCGGCGGAGGAGGGCCGCACCCTCCGTTTCGGCATCCGGCTGCACGTCATCACGCGCGACACCGCCGAGCAGGCGTGGGCCGAGGCGCACCGCCTCCTGGCCGGCTTCGACGCGGAGACCGTCAGGAGTGTCCAGGCCGGGCTCGCCCGCAGCGAGTCCGAGGGCCAGCAGCGGATGCTCGCCCTGCACGGCGGCGGGCGGGAGGGGCTGGAGATCCATCCCAACCTGTGGGCCGGGATCGGCCTGGTGCGCGGCGGGGCGGGGACGGCCCTGGTCGGCAGCCACGACGAGGTCGCCGACCGGATCGAGGAGTACCACGCCCTCGGCATCGACGAGTTCGTGCTGTCCGGGTACCCGCACCTGGAGGAGGCCTACTGGTTCGGTGAGGGGGTGCTGCCGCGGCTCGCCGCGCGGGGCCTGTGGCGGCACCCGTCCGGCGGGCAGGAGACCCCCTCGTCGCTGGTGCCGTTCGCGAGCTGAGGCGGCGTCGCCGGAGCGGGGCGATCCGGCCGTGCTCCGGCCGGGGCCGCGCCCGTAGGCGGAGCCGGATCGTTGTCCAGCCGGGGCCGGATCGGCGCGCGGTGCCGCGGGCCACCCGGGTGCTTCCGCGCCGTTGCCGGTTGGGCGACCCGGCGGCGGGGCAGGCGCATGGGCAGGTTCACGGCAGGAGCCGGCCGGAGTCCAAGGAGGAGCGTCACGTGAGCACCTACGTCATCACCATCCCGGGTACGTTCCTGCGCGGACTGAGCGCCGATCAGCGGGACGGTCTCACCCACAGGCTGCGGCGGGCCGATCCGCACCGCACGTCCCTGGGGCGGCAGGAGGACCTCGACCTGCTCACCGTCAACGACGACAACACGTTCAGCATCCGTCTGGAAGTGACGGCCGACGACCGCGGCGCGGCGGAGCGGACGGCCAAGCAGGCGGCCGCGGCCGCGCTGCGCGAGGTGGGTCTCGCCGAGGACGACGCCCCGCTCGGCCCCACCACGGTCACCGGCATCGACCACCAGGGCTGACGCCCGCTGCGCACACCGGGGCGAGGCGGCCGCAGGACGCGCGGACCACGGGCGGTACCGGAAGGCCCCTCCCCCCTTCAGGCGCGGAAGGACCCGCCCATGCGGTCAGTTGCCGGAGCCGCCTGAGACGAACGCGCGCAGGTCGTCCGTGAGCCGGTCCGCGTGGGTGGCGAACAGGCCGTGGCCCGCGTCCTCATAGACCTTCAGCGTGCCGTCGGGCACCAGGCGGGCCGTGCGGCGGCCGGTGGTCTCCAGCACGGCCGACGTGTCGTGCGTCCCGTGCACGACCAGCACCGGCAGGTCCAGCTTGGGCAGTTCACCCGCCACGTCCAGGGTGACCATGAGCTCCTGCACGGCGCTCGCCGCGCGCGGGGTGGCCTCCATGCAGCGGCCGATGAGGTGGTGGACGTACGCCTGGGACACCTCGTTGCCGGGCCGGTCCAGTGAGAAGAACGCGTCCGCTCCGTCCGTGAAGAACGCCGCCCGGTCCCGCCGGTACGTCCGGTTGACCGCCCGCATGACGGCCGGATCGGCGCCGTCCGGGTTGTCCGCCGAGCGCGCAACACCCGGCACGATGCCGGCGACGGCGACGAACCGGGCGACGCGCCCCGTGCCGTGGCGGGTCAGGCAGCGCACCGCCTCCGCACTGCCCAGCGAGTGCCCGACCAGGCAGACCCCGCGCAGGTCCAGGTGCTCCAGCAGGCCGTGCAGGTCGTCGGCGAGGGTGTCGAGGTCGTAGCCGTGCCATACGTCGTCGGAGCGCCCGTGTCCGCGCCGGTCCAGCGTCACGCAGCGGTGCCCCTCCTCCGCCAGCGGGAGCGTCTGGTACTCCCACATCTCGCCGCCGAGGTAGGAGCCGGCGACGAAGACCACCACGGGCCCGTCGGCCGGTCCGTGGTCGGTGTAGTGGAGCCGGGTGCCGTCGACGGGGCTCGCGAAGTACGGCATGTGAGGACCTCCCGGGATGCGGTGAAGGGCGGTGAGTGGTACGTCCTCGATGGTTCCGGACGGCGTGCGGGGCGTCGATTACCCGCGAGGTCATGCCCGCCGGCGCGGTGTCCCCGGCCGGTCCCGCAGCCGGCGGCACAGCCGTGCGGTGGCCGCGCGGTGGCCGCGCCGGGACGCCGCCGCGCGCTCGTGTGCATCGGCTCGGCCGGGTCCGGGTACTCGGGCCGTCCGCAGTCCCAGCCGTGAGAGGAGCCGATGGTGAGCAGCGCTTCGGGCAGCAGGGTCGTGGTCACGGGCGCCACCGGCAACGTCGGCACGAGTGTCGTCCGCCTTCTCTCCGAGGACCCCGAGATCGGGTCGGTTCGGGGCCTGGCCCGCCGGATCCCCGAGTGGTCACCGCCGAAGACGGAGTGGTCCGCGGTCGACATCGCGTCGGAGCAGGCTCCCCTCGCCGGGGAGTTCGAGGGCGCCGACGCCGTCATCCACCTGGCGTGGGCGTTCCAGCCGACGCACGATCCGGCGACGACCTGGCGCACCAACGTGCTCGGCAGCATCCGGGTCTACGAGGCGGCGGCCGCCGCGCGGGTGCCGGTGCTCGTGCACGCCTCGTCGGTCGGCGCGTACTCCCCGGGCCCGAAGGACCGCGCGGTGGACGAGTCGTGGCCCACGCACGGGTGGCCGGACGCCGCCTACTGCCGGGAGAAGGCCTACCTGGAACGGACCCTCGACGCCTTCGAACGTGAGCACCCCGACATGCGGGTGGTCCGGATGCGTCCGGCGTTCCTGTTCAAACGGGAGTCGGCGAGCGAGCAGCGCCGCATCTTCGGCGGCCGGTACCTGCCGGGTGCGCTGGCCCGGCCCGAGCTGCTGAAGTTCCTGCCGGACATCCCCGGCCTGCGGGTGCAGGCGCTGCACACGGACGACGCCGCGAGGGCGTACCGGCAGGCGCTGCGCCGCGAGGTCCGCGGCGCCTTCAACCTGGCCGCCGACCCGCCGGTGGACGCCAAGGTGCTGGGCGACATGCTGGGCGCAAAGCCCGTGCGCCTCCCCCGCACGGCGGCCCGCTCGGCGATCGCCGCCGCCTGGGGGCTGCACCTGCTCCCCGCCTCCCCGCACCTCTTCGACGCCGTCCTGCGCCTGCCGCTGATGGACTCCACGCGCGCCCGCACGGAGCTGGACTGGCAACCGGAACGGACGGCGACCGAGACCCTCCAGGAGTTCCTGCAGGGCATGCAGTCCGGCGCGGGCGCGGACACGGCTCCCCTGCACGCGGGCCGGGTCGGCTGACGCCACCGCGCAGAGGTCCGGCGCGCGGAGGTGCCACCGGTATGCGGTGAGCGCCGCATTTTCCCCTGGCTGGACTCACGATGTCACGCCTGGGACCTGTCCGACATGCCGGTCCCACGGCCTGTCGTTACGTTCGTCGCAGGTCGGTCGCCCGGCCGACGTCCGTGAGACAGAGAGAAGTGACATGCCCACGCGCACCTTTGCGGTGGCCGCTGCCGGCGTAGGCACGGCGGTCATCGCAGCCACCGGTATCACCTATGCCGCCGCCCTCGGAGAGCCGGCGTCCCGGTCCGTCCACCAGCCGGCCGCACCTGCCCACCAGCCGGCCGCACCCGCCCAACGGGCGGCCCAGCCCGCCCAACGGGCGCCCCAGTCCGAGCAGCGAGCCGCCCCTGCCGCGGCTCCGGCAAGCGGGGAGAAGGGCGAGGACCGCGACCGCGAAGGCGGCGGACGCGACGACGACCGCAGGCAAGGAGGGTGGATCCACTTCAACGAACGTTCCTATTCCGCGTCCACCGAGGGCTGCGTCACCGCGGCCAGCGGACTGGGCTCCAACAGCTTCAACATCTACAACGACAGTTGGCGGACCGTCGAGGTCTACCGCGGCTTCACCTGCGACAACGGCGCTCCGGTCGCCACCGTGGGTCCCCATGGCGCCACCAACGGCGTCGTCACCCGTACCGTCGAAGGGGCCCTGTTCGGTGACGACGGCGTCGTGGGCAGCTTCCGGGTGCTCGGCGACCACGACGAATGGTGACAGGCCCGGTCAGATGCCGAACGCAGCGGCGTAGCGGACGATTCCACTGGGAAGCGGATGGCCGGCGTCGAGACCGAGTGCCATCGAGGCGTCATCCGGAACGTCGATGGTCACGCCGATGCCGTGGTCCGAGGCACGGGTGAACCCGAACCGGGGATACGACGGGTACCCGAGGACGACGACATGGTGTTCGCCCAGTGACCTTGCTGCGGTCAGAGCCGCGCGGACGGCCGCGCTGCCCGCACCGGTCCGCTGCCGTTCCGGGTGAACGGCGCAGGGCGCCAGGCACAGGGCCGGTGTGGTGTCGATGTGGCAGCGGGTCAGCAGGGCGTGGCCCAACGGGCGGCCGGTCCCGTCCGCCCGACGAGGGAAAAGCCGTCGATCCAGGCGATCGGTTCGGCGCGCAGGACGTCGACGAGGTCGGCCTCCAGAGCGGTGGGGAAGGCGGCGAGGCAGATGTCGCGGACGGCGGGGATGTCGGCGCGCGTTTCGGCGCGCGTGATCCAGGTGTCGGCCGTGACGGCCAGGAATCCCTGCCAGGAGCTGTTCGTGTGGTTGTCCCGCGAGCTCACGCTCTCAGCGGGCAGGTACGAGGGTCAGGCCCCGGCCAGGGACGTGAGGGAGACCCGAACGCTGCGCACAGTGGCCCTGAGCGCGGTCATCAGCCTCACCTCCTCGATCCTGAATTCCTGGTCGCACACGAACACGGCAACCACACAGCGTCCGAGTGCCCACCCCTGTCGAGCCGGCCTCGTGTTTCCCAAGTGATGTCGAGGGAGTGATGTCGATGCGCTGTCCATTCGTGGCGACCAGAGCCGAACGATCCGTCACCTCTCAGCGCGGGCACCGGTGGCTCGTCGGTCGCCGGGTCGCCGGTGCCGGTTGTCGGGGCGGCTTCGCCGCTTGTCAGTCGGAGGGCTCGTCCGGGGTGGGGTGGTCGGTGTGTGCCGTGTCCGCCCGGGTGTCGCCTCGCCGTCCGGTGCCCGCCACGTCCGTGTCGGGGACGTCGGTCGCGGGTTCGGCCTCTCGGCCCTCCTGCCGCTCGTCGCCGCCCTCACGGTCCGGGGCGACCTCCCAGCGGTCCTCGTCGGCGCCGGCCTGCTGGTCCGGCATGTCCCGGGGAACGGGAGTGCCGTTCTCACCGGGGGCCTCGTGGCGGTGATCGGCCACGGCGTTCTCCCTTCACGTTCGTCGAACCCGACGCGAGTACCAACGAGGTGACCTGCGAAACCTCCTGCCGGCCAGGCGGCGCCGGGGGGTGTGCGGTCCGCGCCGGCCGCGGGCCGGGGAGCCGGTGGGCCGTCGGCGCGGCGAGGGCGTGCGGGCGGTGCCGGGACGGCCCCGCCGTCAGCCGTGCTGCCCTCGCAGCGTCCGCATCTGCTCCTCCAGCGGGGCCAGGCCCACGTCCCGGCGGCGCTCGTCGACCGTGCCGGGACGGCGGACCGGGTAGGGGCGGAGCGTCACCGGGTTGACCCTCGTGCCGTAGAACTGCGGCTCGCCCAGTTCCACGGCGCAGTGGTCGGCGATGTAGGCGAGGTGGACGGCCGGGCAGCGGCCGTCGGCCGTCGCCTGGGCGATCAGATCGCGGCAGAGGAGCCGGAAGCGCAGCTCGGGGGCGTGCAGCAGGATCATCAGGGCCGCCGTCGACGCTTCCAGGCCGACCAGGTCGGCGGCCGGCCAGCCGTACCGCCGGACGATCGCCTCCAGGGCCTCGCCGTTGGCCCGCCGGCACTCGGCGACGCGGCGGCGGCGGTCCGGGCCGGGATCGGCACCGGCCAGCCGCATCAGCTCCCGGGACTCGTCGGCCCGGCGCACGAGTTCGGCCGCCAGGGCCGGGCCCGCTGCGACCTCCGTGGCCGAGCCCGTCCCGGGCCCCGGCGCCGGGGCGGGCGCGGGCGGCGTCCCCGCACCGGTCTCCCCGGCCGGCGCCCCGCCGGTCACGGCCTCCGCCACGTACTCGGGTCTCCTCACGGCGTGGCAGCCCGCGGTCGCAGCGTGAACCACACCCGCTTGCCCGGGCGTCCCGGCTCGGGCGGCGCCGTGCCCCAGTCGTCGGCGAGGGCGGCCACGATGGCGAGCCCGCGCCCCGACTCGGCGGCCGCGTCCGCCGTCCGCCGCCGCGGCCGGGCCGGCGACGGGTCGGCCACGGTCACCCGCAGGGTGTGCGCGCGGCACTCGAGGGTGACGGTGACCGTGTCCCGGGGACCCCTCCCGGCATGTTCGACCGCGTTGGCGAACAGCTCGTCCGTCGCCAGGACGGCACTGTCGATCTGGTCCGCCGGCAGCCGCAGCCAGACCAGGTGGCGGGTGACCATGCGCCGCACGGCCGACGCCCAGCAGGGGTCGGCGGGCACGGTGGAACACAGGCCGACCGGTTCCCCGCCGCCCGTGCCGCCGGGCCGCCGGGCCCCGCCGGCCGTGGGCCGGCCGGCCGTCGTCCGCGGGGAGGCGCCGGACAGCGGCGCGTCCGTGACGGCGGCGGCCGCCGCCCTGCCGCCGCCGACGGGGCCCTCGCCGGGACTCCTCAGCTGTCCGTCGGTCACCGTGGCCATCCAGGTCTCGCCTCGTGGTCGGGTACGGCCGGGGCCGCACCTGCCGGGACGTCAGTTCCGGTGCCACCGGGCCCGGTCGACCGCCGAGGAGCGGGTCTGCGGGCGGCAGCTCTCCCGGATCACTATGGTCTGCGGCACACGCACCCGCAACCTGCATCCTGATAATTTCAGAACGAGCGGCACCAACCTGTCTCTGTCGTCGGCGCCATGGCACACTGCACGCTGTGACGGCCCTTCCGGGAGGTGGCACGTGAGCGAGAACCGCTCCGGCGGCAGTGCGCCCACCGTGCTGCGGATGGTCCTCGGCAAGCGTCTGCGTCACCTGCGGGAGCGGGCCGGGGTGTCCTTCGACGAGGCGGCACGGGCCATCGAGGTGACGGCGCTGACCGTCCGCCGGATCGAGAAGGCCGAGGTCGGGCTGCGCATCCCGTACGTGAGGGAACTGCTGCGCGCCTACGGGGTCCCGGCGGCGGAGATCGACGGCTTCCTCACGCTGGCGAGGGAGGCCAACAAGCCGGGGTGGTGGTACAAGTACCGCGACGTGCTGCCGGACTGGTTCAGCGCGTACGTCAGCCTGGAGAGCGAGGCGAGCGTCATCCGCCTCTACGAACCCCACTACGTCCCCGGCCTGTTGCAGACGCACGAGTACGCCACCGCCCTGATGCGCACCGGTTTCCCCAACGAGTCCGCGGAGGAGATCGAGCGTCGTGTGGCGCTGCGCCTGAGGCGCCAGGATCTGCTCGCCAAGCCGGACGCCCCGGCCGTCTGGGCCATCCTGGAGGAGACGGTGCTGCGCCGCCCGGTCGGCGGCGTGGAGGTGATGCGGGCCCAGCTCGACCGGCTCGCCGAGGTCCTGGAGATGCCGAAGGTGCGGATCCAGGTCATGCGCCTGTCCGCCGGGGCCCACCCGGGCGCCTTCGGGCCCTTCCACCACTTCCGCTTCGGATTCTCCGAGCTGCCCGACGTCGTCTACACCGAGAACCTGGCCGGCTCGGTCTACTACGACCGTCCCGACGACGTCGTGACCTACCTCGAGGTGCTCGACCGGATGTCCGTGCAGGCGGAGCCGGTCACCCGGACCAGGGACATCCTGGCCGAACTGCGTAAGGAGTTGTGACCATGGGATCGAAGGACCCGCTGAGCAGCAGCGTGCCCGCCGGCGCGCTGGGCACCGAGGGCTGGGAGAAACCCTGGAGCGGCACCAACGGCGGCTCCTGCGTCGAGGCCAAGCGCCTGCCCGACGGCAGGGTCGCCTTCCGGCAGTCCACGGACCCCGAGGGGCCCGCCCTCGTCTACACCCGCGAGGAGATGATCGCCTTCCTCGCGGGTGCCAAGGCCGGCCTGGCGGACTTCCTGGTCGCCTGACCGCCGTCCGCCACCCACCGCATCCGGCCCGCCGGATCGTCAACTCGCCCACCTGCAACACCCGTTGTCGCTAGGTTGGAGGGCAGACCCCCCTGACGCACGGCAGGAGATCTCCCATGGCAGACGGCCGCCCGAACCAGGACGCGTTGTCGAAGATAGACACGACGGTGCCGCATTCGGCCCGCATCTGGAACTACTGGATGGGCGGCAGGGACAACTACGAGGTCGACCGGGTCGCGGGCGACGCCTACCGCAAGATCGCGCCCACCATCGAGACGATGGCCCGCGCCTCCCGCCAGTACCTGATCCGCGCCGTGACGCTGGTGGCCGGCGAGTTCGGCGTCCGGCAGTTCCTCGACATCGGCACCGGGCTGCCCACCTACGACAACACCCACCAGGTGGCCCAGCGCATCGCCCCCTCGTCGCGCGTCGTCTACGTCGACAACGACCCCCTGGTGCTGCGCCACGCCCAGGCCCTGCTCACCAGCACCCCGGAGGGCGTCACCGAGTACATCGACGCGGACCTGCACCGGCCGGAGGAGATCGTCGAACGGGCGCGGCGCGTCCTGGACTTCCGCCGGCCGGTCGCCCTGATGCTGATGGGCATCCTCGGCCACGTCCAGGACGACGAGGAGGCGACGTCGATCGTCCGCCGCCTCCAGGCGGCCCTGCCGCCGGGCAGCTACTTCGTGCACTACGACAGCACGAACACCGACGAGGCGCTCCAGAAGGCCCAGCAGGGGTACGACGACACCGGCGCCGTCCCGTACGTGCTGCGCAGTCCGGACCGGCTCGCCGCCTACTACGAGGGCCTGGAACTGCTGGAGCCGGGCATCGTGTCCTGCCCGCTGTGGCGCCCCGAGCCCGGCACCGCGCCCGAGCCCACCGACATCTACGGCGGCGTGGCCCGCAAGCCCTGAGTCGCTCCGGTGCCGCCCCGGGCGGCCGGCGGGCCGGTCAGGGGCGCCGTGCACCGCGTCCCCCGGGAGTCAGGGCGCCGTGCGCAGGAAGTCCCCCAGCCCCTGGAGCAGCCGGTCGACGTCCTCCTCACAGCTGTACGGGGCGAGGCCCACGCGCAGGCCGCCGGTGTCCCCGAGCCCCAGGTGCCGGGAGGCCTCGAGGGCGTAGAAGGAACCGGACGGCGCGGCGACGGCGCGCCCGGCCAGGTGACGGTGGGCGTCGGCGGTGCTGCGGCCCTCGATCGTGAGCAGCAGGGTGGGTGTGCGCCGGGGCGCCCGGCCGTGCACGGTGATCTCCGGCAGCGCGGCGAGTCCCGCCTCGATCCGGCGGCTCAGGACGCTCTCGTGCTCCTCCAGCGCGGTCATCGAGGCCAGCAGCCGTTCCCGCCGCGTGCCGCGGGCCTGGGGGTCCATGCCGGCGAGGAAGTCGACGGCGGCACGGGTGCCGGCCAGCAGTTCGTAGGGCAGCGTTCCCAGTTCGAAGCGCTCGGGCACCGCGTCGGTGGAGGGCAGCAGCTTGTCCGGGTGCAGGGTCCGCAGCAGGTCGGGGGCGGCGGCCAGGACGCCGAGGTGGGGGCCGAGGAACTTGTACGGGGAGCAGACGTGGAAGTCCGCGCCGAGCCCGGCGAGGTCGACGGGGCTGTGCGCCGTCGCGTGCACGCCGTCGACGTGGACGAGAGCGCCCCGGTCGTGGGCGAGGCGGGCGATCGCCGGAACGTCCGGCCGGGTGCCGATCAGGTTGGAGCCGGCGGTGACGGCGACCAGCCGGGTGCGGTCGGACAGCTGGGCGGCGACGTGCTCGGGGGTCAGGTCGCCGGTGGCCGGGTCGAAGTCGGCCCAGCGCACGACGGCTCCCACGGCCCGGGCCGCCTGCACCCAGGGCCGGATGTTGGCGTCGTGGTCCAGCCGCGTCACGACGACCTCGTCTCCGGGTGACCAGGTGCGGGCCAGGGTCCGCGCGAAGTCGTAGGTCAGCTGGGTGGCGCTGCGCCCGAAGACGATGCCGCCCGGGTCCGCGCCGAGCAGGTCGGCCATGGCCTGCCGGGCGCCGGCGACCAGGTCCTCGGCGTTGCGCTCGCCCAGGGTGACCGCTCCGCGGTTGGCCAGCGGGGCGGCGAGGGCCTGCGCGACGGCCTCGATCACGGGCTGCGGCGTCTGGCTGCCGCCCGGACCGTCGAAGTGGGCCCACCCCGCCGCCAGGGCGGGGAACTGCGCACGGACGCCGGCGATGTCGTGGCTCACGGGAAGGCTCCTTCGGACGGCGCGGTGTCTGTCGGCGACCATGATCCCCGCCGGTCCGGACGACGGGACGCCGGGACCCGTTCTCCCCGGCCGGGACGCGCCCCGGCCCGGCACCCCACCGCTGGCGCCGCGCCGGGCGGCCGCCCCTGCCGCCCGGCGCGCCCGGACGGCGCGACTCCACCGCGCGCCGCCGGACGGTCGCGGGCCACGCCACCGCGGCCGGCCCCGCGGGAGGTCCGGCCGGTGCGTCGACGGGTCCCGCCTCACGAGGCCCAGTGTCAGGGGGCGGCCGACACGAGGCCCGGCTGTCGGGCGGGCCCCGCCGCCACCAAACCCGGCCGCAAGGCGAGCCCCGTCATCACCAGACCCGGCCGCAAGGCGAGCCCCGCCGCCACCAGACCCGGCCGCAAGGCGGGCCCCGCCGCCACCAAACCCGGCCGCAAGGCGAGCCCCGCCGCCACCAGACCCGGCCGCAAGGCGAGCCCCGCCGCCACCAAACCCGGCCGCAAGGCGAGCCCCGCCGCCACCAAACCCGGCCGCAAGGCGAGCCCCGTCATCACCAGACCCGGCTGTGAGGCGAGCCCCCGCCCGACCGCGCCGCTCCCCCGGCTCGACAGGGACCGCGCCCCGCGGGACTCCTACCGGGCCGCGCTCCACCGCAGGTGCCCCCGCCCCGCCGCCCCCGGCGGGCCGTTCCGCTCAGGAGGTGCGTTCCTCCAGCGCGGTCCGCCAGGCCGGGAGCCGGGCCTGCGGCGCCGGCTCCGTGCGGCGGCCGCCGTCGGCGAAGAAGTCGGCGAGCGGCAGGATCGCGGCGCCGACGGTGACCGCGTCGGGACCGAGCCGGCCGAGCTCGATCGTGACCTTCTCGGCGGGGTGGCGCAGGGCATACGCCGTCGCGTGGTGGCGCACCGCGGGCAGGAAGCGGGAGCCGAGCTGGAGGCCGGCCCAGCCACCGATGAGGATCCGCTCGGGCTGGAAGAGGTTGATCAGGTCGGACAGCCCGGCGCCCAGGTACTCCGCGGTCTCCTCCAGCACGGCGAGCGCCACGGGGTCCGCGGCGGTGCCCTCGGCCGGGTAGGCGGCCGACAGCATCGCGGTCAGCGCGGTCTCCTCGTCGGTGTCCCGCGGCGGGTGCCCGCCCTCCTCCCGCCAGCGGGCCAGCAGCGACTCGGCTCCGGCGTAGGCCTCCAGGCAGCCGAGCGCGCCGCACCGGCAGCGGCGGCCCCGCACCCGTACGGTGAGGTGTCCCCACTCGACCGCCCGGCCGTGGTCGACGTCGGGGGTGACGAGGCAGGCGCCGACACCGGAGCCGAAGAGCACCACGAGCGCGTTGCGGGCACCGCGCCCGGCGCCGAACCACATCTCGGCCTGGCCGAGGGTCCTGGCCCCGTTGTCGATGAGGTAGGGGACGCCGTCCGGGAGCAGCGAGCCGGTCCGGAGCAGGGCCTCCAGCGGCACCGCGTTCCAGCCGATCGTCTGCCCGTGCACGACGGCGCCGCGGTCCGGGGTGCGCTCGACGATGCCGGGGACGCCGATGCCGACGCCGATCAGCCGCTCGGGCGGCAGGTCCGCGGCGGCCAGGACCTCGGCGATGCCGTCACGGATGTGGCCCGTGATGACGTCGACGTCGTAGCGCTGCGGCTCCAGGGGGCGCTCGGTGCGGGCCAGCTCGGTGAGGGTGAGGTCGAACAGCTCGATCCGCACCCGGGTCTCGCCGACGTCCACGCCGATCATGTGGCCGCTGGCCGGGGCCACGCGCAGCAGGGTGCGCGGGCGGCCACCGTCGGAGTCGACGCTGCCGGCCTCCTCGACCAGGCCGTCGGCGACGAGGTCGGCGACGACGTTGCTGACGGAGCCGGAGCTCAGGCCGGTCGCCGGGCCCAGTTCGAAGCGGCTGAGCGGGCCGTCGAAGTACAGCCGCTGGAGCACGGCCGTGCGGTTGCCCCGTCTCAGATCGCGCACCGTGCGCCCGTTCCGCCCCGCCATGTGGCCCCCTTCGAACCCTGTTCACAACCCGGCCCGAGCTGCAACATACCGTCGGAAGCCGTCCTGGCGCGACTTCCGCGAGCCCTTCGTCCAGGCAATAAATTAAGACCTGATGCGATCATCCGTCCCGGCCGGGCAGGAGCGGGACGGTCACGGACGGTCCGGTCCGCGCCCACCCGGACGGGCACGCGTACGGGTGGGGCCCGCACGCGCACCACCGGGCCGGCTCGTGGGCCGTCACGGGCGGACCACGCCATCAGGCCGTCCGCCTCCGCGCGCGCGGACGTCGCGGCGGCGGACGCCACCGGAAAACCGTTGGATGTTCCGCACCGCGCCTGTTTACCCTCGGCAGGTACCTAACCCCTCTAGGTTTCGACTCCCTCGGGTGTCGTTCCCGGTCATCTCAGGAGCCCTCCCATGAGATCACTCACCGAGCAGGACATCCGCGGCTCGTTCGTCAACTGCTCCAAGGGCGAGGCGAAACGCTTGACCCTCCCCCGCGACCTCGCCGAACGGCCCTGGGACGACCTCGACTTCCTGGGCTGGCGGGACCCCGGCGCGCCCGACCGCAGTTATCTGGTCACCGAGCGGGAGGGACGGCTGGTCGGCGTGGCCCTCCGGTTCCCCTCCTCCCAGCGGGGCTTCCTGCACCGCAGCATGTGCTCGCTGTGCCTGACGACGCACCGGGGCGGCGGCGTGTCCCTGATGACGGCACGCAAGGCGGGCGCGGCGGGCCGCGAGGGCAACTCGGTCGGCGTGTACATGTGCACCGACCTCGCCTGCTCGCTGTACGTGCGCGGCAGGAAGGTCCCCGACTCCGGGGCACGCTTCGAGGAGAGCCTCACGCTGGAGGAGCAGATCGCCCGGACGACGGGGAACCTCTTCGCCTTCCTGGACAAGCTCGCCTCCTGACAACTCCCGCGCCCAGCAGCCCTCGTGGCGCGGGACGAGCGCGAGCGGGCCGAGAGGTTCCCTGACGTGCACGTTCGAGCGTACGCGAAAGGGGAACAGCGCAAGGGATGCAAGGTGTACGTGAATGGACATCGTCGGTCGTACGTGTCGTCAAGCGCCATCGGGACCCCGTGGTCGTGCAGGCTCTGCGGTCGACGACCGCGGCGACCATCGCCTACGTCATCGCCAAGTGGCTCAGCCCCGAGCCGGCGCCGCTGACCGCCCCGCTGACCGCGCTGCTCGTCGTCCAGGTGACCCTCTACTCCACCGTGACCACCGCCGTCCGCCGGGTCAACTCCGTGGTGGCGGGCGTGCTCGTCGCGATCGCCTTCTCCCTGCTGGTGGGCCTGACCTGGTGGAGCCTCGCCCTGGTGATCATGGCCTCGCTGGCCGTCGGGCATCTGGTCCGGGCCGACGAGTTCGTGGTCGAGGTGGCGATCAGCGCCATGCTGGTGCTCGGTGTCACCACCGTCGGCAGCACGGCCTGGATCCGGGTCCTGGAGACCCTCATCGGCGCGTCGGTCGGCATGGCCTGCAACCTGCTGCTCGCCCCGCCCGTGTGGACCGAACACGCGGGCGAGTCGATCGAGGGCCTGGCGCGGCGGGTGCGGCAGCTGATGCGGCGCCTGGGCGAGGAGGCGGCCGACGGGGTGCCCGTGGAGCGCGCGGCGGCCCGGCTGCACGAGGCACGCCGGCTCGACCACGAGATCACCGAGGTCGACGCCGCGCTGCGGCAGGCCGAGGACAGCCTCCGGTTCAACCCGCGCGTGCGGGAGGGCCTGCTGTACCGGGTGGTGCTGCGCACCGGCCTGGACACGCTGGAGATCTGCACGGTCGTCCTGCGGGTGCTCGCCCGCACCTTCACCGACCTGGCGAAGGAGCGGCAGCCGGAACCCCTGTTCTCCCGTCAGACGGGCGCCGTGGTGCAGCAGCTGATGTGCGAGGTCGGGGACGCCGTGGTCAGCTTCGCGGTCCTGGTCACCACCGACGTCAGCGTCAGCGCCGAGTCGGCGGAGTCCCGGCTCACCAGCGAGCTGCGGCAGGCCGGGGCCACGCGGGACAAACTGGCCCAGCTGCTGCTGGAGGAGGTACAGCGCGACGCCGGGCACTGGCACCTGCTCGGCGCGGTGCTGACCGAGGTCAACCGCATCCTCGACGAGATGGACACCGTGCACCGCTCACGCCGGCTGATGGAGGAGCTGAACCGCCACACCCGGGCGCGGCGCGAGCGCATGCCGCGTCTGACCCGGCTCCGGGACCGGCTGGGGGTGCCGGTCCGGCTGCGGCGGAACCGCGAGGACGCCGCGCGGCGTTCCCTGTGACGAGGGCACCGGGCGCGGCTACGGTGCCAGGGCCTCCCCAGGGGACGGGTATCCGCCCGTCCGGCGACCAGGAGGCGACGAGGGAGGGGAGCGGACGCATGACGGACACGAGCGTGCGGATCGACGGGAACACCTTGCGGCTGCCGGGCGGCGTGGCGGTGCGGTTCGTGCGCACCCTGCGGCTGCCGGAGCAGGGCACCCATCCGCTGCCGCCGGGGCTCGGCGAGTTCCCCGTGCGGCGGGTGGCGGACCACCCGGACACGGTGCCCGGGGAGTGGCGGGCCCGCGGCGGGGTGATGCTGCCGGTGTACCTGCGCGAGGCCATGTGGCTGAGTTTCACGGGGACGGCGAAGCCGGCCGCGCTGCAGGTCGGGGTGGGCAAGGTCTGCGCGGTCTCGGGCCGGCCGTGGAGCGGCCGGCTCTCCCGCGACCCGCAGAACTACCTGGTGCTGCCGCGCCAGCCCTGGCTGGACGGCATCAACTCGGGCAAGGGGACGGTCCGCCAGTTCGTGGCCGTGCCGCTGGGGCTCGGGGCCACGGTCGAGGGCCAGGTCACCGGCGAGGAGGTCTGGGGCGGCGTCCAGCTGCAGTCCTTCCCGCTCAAGGACGGGCCACTGGCCAGGTGGCGGGAGGAGGAGCGGCGGCGCCGGGCGGAGCGGGAGCGGGCGTCCGTGCAGCCGTTCGGCGGCGCGGGGCCGATGGCGGCCCCGCCGGCGCCGGGCGGGCCCCCGGCCTTCACGGGCGGGCCCGGTGCGGCGGCGCCGGCCGCCGCACCGCGCGCTGCCCGGCCCCGGGCGGCCGCGGCCATGGGGCTCGGGGCCGGCGGCTCGATGCGGCAGGAGGTCTACCGCGACGACCGGCCCCTGACCGACTGGGCCGAGGAGCCGGCCGGGCGTGTGTTCGTGCACCTGGTGACGCCGCCGGAGTGGCGCCGCATCACCGGTGAGGCTCCCCCGCCGTCGCCCGTGGACCGGGCGGCGTACACCCGGGCGGGGCTGCCGTGGTTCGACTACTACGACGAGGACGCCCAGGACCTGGCCCCGGCCGACGCCCTGGAGACCGTCAAGCCGGTCGGCGACTGGATCGGCGACGACCACGAGCCGTGGCAGCAGCCGTCGCCCCACCAGGTGACGCCGCTGAAGGACGCGTCCGGCAAGCCGGTGACGGACGGGGACTGGTAGCCCCGCCCGGCACTCGGCCACGGAACGGCGCCCGGTGCCGCACTTGCCCGGCAGGTCGCGTGCACGCCAAGGTGGCTGTCACGACCGAGGCAGTCGACCACCTGGGGTGCGGGCATGGGCAGGGATGCGGAGGCGTCGCGCGGCGGCTGGAGCAGGCGCCGGTTCGTCGGCGCCCTGACGGGAGCGGCCGCCGTGGCGGCGGTTCCGGCACCGGCGGCCCCCGGTTCCGGAACCGGCGAGGCGGCGGCCGGGCCGCCGGCAGCCGCCCCGCCCGCGCCCGGGCCTGCCGCGGGCGCCGGGCGCCCGGCGGGCGAGCCGGGCGGTCCCCGCCCGCTGTACCTGGGGACCTACACCTCCGCCGAGGGCGGCGGCGCCGGTGTCGGCGTGGCCGTGTACGACCCGGTGACGGGCGCCGTGACCGGTCGGGGCACGATTGCCGGCGTCGGCGACCCGTCGTACCTGGCGGCGCACCCGGACGGCCGCACGCTCTACGCCGTCGACGAGCGCGAGGACGGCGGGGTGACCGCGGTGCGCCGCGCGGACGGCAGGGTGCTCGGCACCCGCGGCACCGGCGGAGCCGGCCCCTGCCACCTGTCCGTGCATCCCGGCGGGCGGTGGCTGCTCAGCGCGAACTACCGGTCCGGCAGCGTGGCCGTGCACCCGATCGCCGCCTCCGGCGCCCTCGGCGAGCGCATCGACCTGGTGACGCACTCCAGTCCGCCGCCCGGGCCGGGACAGCAGGGCCCGCACGCGCACCAGATCGTCACCGCCCCGGACGGCGGTCACGTCCTCGCGGTCGACCTCGGCACCGACACGGTCTACACCTACCGCCTGGACACCCGTGCCGGCCGGCTCACCGAGGTCGCCCGGGCGCACACCCGGCCGGGCGCCGGTCCCCGCCATCTCGCCTTCCACCCCGGCGGGCGGTACGCCTACCTCGCCAACGAGGTGGACGACACCGTCGCCGTCTGCTCCTACGATCCGGCCACCGGCCGGCTGGACGTCGGCGCGCCCCAGTCCACGGGCTCGGCCGGAGGCACGAACTACCCGGCGCAGATGCTGGTGACGGCCGACGGCGCCCACGCCTACCTCGCCAACCGCGGGCACAACAGTCTCGCCCGCTACGCCGTCGAGGGCGGCGGGGCCCGGCTCCGGCTCCTGGACACCGTGCCGGTCGGCGGTGACTTCCCCCGGCAGATCGCGTTCTCGCCGGACGGCGGGCTGCTGTTCGCGGCGAATCAGAGGTCGGGCACGGTCAGCGTCTTCCACGTGGACCGGGCGAGCGGCGCGCTGCGGCCGGCGGGTGAGCCGTTCGCCTCACCGGTCGCGGTCTGCGCGCTGCCGCTGTAGGGCACGGGGGCAGCCGGCGGCGCCCGCCCGGGCCAGCAGGACGTGCATGCGCTCGGTGAGCTGGGCGACGTCGTCGGCGGGCGCGTGGAAGGGCAGGCGCACGTCGCCGTGGCCGCGGGCGCGCTCGATGCGCAGGGTCAGTCCGTGCCGGTCGACGGCGAGCGGCTGGACGCGCACCGCGCCGTACAGGCTGTCGGGTCCCACGAGGCGGGTGAGCCGCTGGACGGCCTCGGCGTGGGCGTCGGCGAGGTGGGTGAGCAGCGCGGCCTCCGCCGCCGCGAGCGGGTCGGGCCGGGCGGCGGCGAACTCGTCGAGGCCGACCAGGACGGCGCCGGACGGCTGCCGCAGGACCACGCGCGAGGGCACGAAGGCCGACCGGCCGTCCTCCGGGACGAAGCGTCCCGCGAGCCACAGCCGGGCGCGGACGCGGTCGCGTACGGGGACCGGTGAGACGTCGGCGAGTTCCAGCACGGCGGGCGGCTCTCCGCGCGGCGCGCAGATCGCGGCGGCGTGCAGGACGCTGTCCTCGGGCACGTGCAGGAGCACGCGGCCGTCGCCGTCCACGGTGTGCGCGCCGACGTACTCCTCCCGGACGCCGTGTGCGGTCACCGCGCAGGACCACGCCGCCGCGAGCACCGACCGGGCGCGCTCCGCCGAGCCGGGCACGGCCGCCCACGTGTCACCCATCCCGTACCTCCTTAGGTAAGCCTTGCCTAACCTAGCGGAGATCGGGGCGTCCGCCAACCAGGCCCTTCCGGACAGCGGAAGCACCAGGAGCGAGTCGGGCCCGGCCGGCGCGGCGCGCGGGCCCTGGCGACATCGCCGCTCAGGCCGCGAGGACGCCCAGCAGGGCCCGTGCGCACAGATCGCGCACCTGGCCCCGGGTCAGGTCCGGGCCGCGCAGCCACTCCAGGCAGACGGCGGTGGTGAACGCCAGCCAGCCGCGGACCGCCAGTTCCAGGTCGGCGCGCCGTCCGGCCGCGGCACCGAACTCCGGGTCGGCGGCGAGGGCGGCGAGGATCTGGCGCTCCTGGGCGGCCAGGGCCCGCCGGTACACCCGGCGCACGGCCTGGTCTCCGGCCGCGTCGGCGCGGTGGAAGGCCCGGTAGCCGTGCGCGTGGGCCTCGACGTACTCCAGGTACGCGTCGAGGCCCGCCGTGAGCTGTTCGCGCACCGGCACCCCGGGCACCGCCGCCGTCATGCGCAGCATCCGCTCGCTCTCGCGTTCGACGACCGCCGCGAAGAAGTCCCGCTTGGTCGGGAAGTAGTGGTACAGCAGCCCCCGGGAGACTCCCGCGATCTCGGCGACCTGCTCGATCCACACGTCGTCGTACGGCCGGTCGGAGAACAGCCGCGCCCCGACCGTCAGCAGCTGCTCCCTGCGCTCGGTGGTGGTGAGCCGGCGGCGCGTGCGCTCCCTCTGGTTCGCGGCCATGCCCGCACTCTACTTGACGTGTATTCAACAACGGGTCGAGACTGACCGCGTTACTGAACCCATGTACAACAGGCCGCATCCCACGGTCAACGACGCGCTGGATCAAGGGAGATCGCTTCATGGCGGAGACGACGACCGCGACCGCGCTGCCCAAGGGCTTCCGCGGCGCCGAGCAGGGCTGGCCCGAGCTGCACCGCATCCCGCACCCGCCGCGCCGCCTGCCCCTGCTCGGCGACGTCCTCGGCGTGAACCCGCGGACCCCGGTCCAGGACACCCTGCGCCAGGCGCGGCAGTCGGGGCCGATCTTCCGGCGGCGGGCCTTCGGCCGCGAGTTCGTGCTCGTGTGGGGCGGACGGCTGGTGGCCGACCTGGCGGACGAGACGCGGTTCGCCAAGCACGTCGGGCTGGGCGTCGCCAACCTCCGGCCGGTGGCGGGCGACGGCCTGTTCACCGCGTACAACCACGAGCCCAACTGGCAGCTCGCGCACGACGTCCTCGCCCCCGGCTTCAGCCGGGAGGCCATGGCCGGCTACCACACGATGATGCTGGACGTCGCCGGACGGCTCACCGGTCACTGGGACCGCGCGCTGGCCGCCGGCCGCACGGTGGACGTCCCCGGCGACATGACCAAACTGACCCTGGAGACGATCGCGCGCACCGGGTTCGGGCACGACTTCCGCTCCTTCGAACGCTCCCGTCCGCACCCGTTCGTCACCGCGATGGTCGGCACCCTGAGCCACGCCCAGCGGCTGAACACCGTCCCCCTGGGGCTCGCCCCGCTCCTGATGCGCGGCGCGAGCCGCCGCAACGCCGCCGACATCGCCCGGCTCAACCGCACGGTCGACGACCTGGTGCGCGCCCGCCGCACGGCGAGCGGCGACGGGGACCTGCTGGACCGGATGCTGGCGACGGCCCACCCCGTGACCGGCGAGCGGCTGTCCCCGGAGAACGTGCGCCGCCAGGTGATCACCTTCCTGGTCGCCGGCCACGAGACCACCTCGGGGGCCCTGTCCTTCGCCCTGTACTACCTCGCCCGGCACCCGGAGGTCGCCGCCCGTGCCCGCGCCGAGGTGGACCGGGTCTGGGGCCGGGAGGCGAGGCCCGGCTACGAGCAGGTCGCCAAGCTGCGCTACGTCCGCCGGGTGCTCGACGAGTCCCTGCGGCTGTGGCCCACCGCGCCGGCCTTCGCCCGCGAGGCCCTGCGGGACACGGTGCTGGCCGGCGAGCACCCGATGCGCCGGGGCGCGTGGGCGCTGGTGCTGACGCCGATGCTGCACCGGGACCCCGAGGTGTGGGGCGCCGACCCCGAGCGCTTCGATCCGGACCGCTTCGACGCGCGAGCCGTGCGGGCCCGTCCCCCGCACGTGTTCAAGCCGTTCGGCACGGGCGCGCGGGCCTGCATCGGCCGGCAGTTCGCGCTGCACGAGGCGACGCTGGTCCTCGGACTGCTGCTGCGCCGCTACGAGCTGGTCCCCGAACCCGACTACCGGCTGACGGTGACCGAGCGGCTGACGCTGATGCCCGAGGGCCTGCGGCTCCGCCTGGAGCGCCGCACGGCCGGCGCCCCCGCGGCGCCGGCACGGGTCCCGGACCAGGCCGGCTCAGACCCGCGCGGTCCAGTGCGCGGGACGGGCGACTGACCCCGGCAGGCGGGTGCCGGCGCTGCCCCGGGCCGCGTCGGCCTGCGGCTGGGTCACGAAGAACGCGCCCGTCAGGTCCGCGTCCGTGAGGTCGGCGTCGCGCAGGTCGGCGCCGATCAGGTCCGCGCCGCGCAGATCGGCGCCGGTGAGGTCGGCCGCGATGAGGCAGGCGCCGCGCAGGTTCGCGCCCCGCAGGTCGGCCCCCTTGAGCCGGGCGCCGGCGAGGTCCGCGCCGCGCCGGTCCTTCTTCCTGCCGCGCACCCCGGCGCGGGCCAGTTCGCTGGTGCGCAGCAGCAGCACGTCGACCTTCCGCCGGTGCGCGCCGACGTCGAGCGCGGCGAGTTCGCCGGGCGTGCCGAGGGTGAGCCGCTCGGTCTCCTCCAGGGCCCGGCGCAGCCCGGACCGGACGGGGCCGGCCGCGGGCAGGGCGAGCGCCTCGGTCAGGTACCACAGCAGTTCGTGCAGCTGCCTCACGACCGGGAACACGTCGAACATGAGCCGGGCGCGCTCCGCCGGTCCGGTGCGCCAGTCCCGCCCGCCGAAGGTGACCCGGGACACCTTCTGCCCGGCGCCGAAGCAGTCGTAGACCGTGCAGCCGGTGAAGCCCCGCTGCCGCAGCCGGGCGTGGATGCCGCACCGGTGGTCGTCCCCGAGGTGCGGGCAGGGCTTCCCTGCGGGCTTGTCGAGGGCGAAGTCCGCGGAGGCGGCGAAGGGCAGGGCGACACAGCACAGCCCGAAGCAGCGGGCGCAGTCTCCGCGCAGGTCGGACCGGTCGTCCGTGTGTTCTGCCATGGCGGCACCCTATCGACCCGCGCGGGCGGCCCCGGACGCCCCGTGGACCACGAACCGCCGACCCGGACGCCCGGGACGACCGCGGACCGCTTCCGCCGCTGCGGCCGCCGTCAGACCTCGTCCCGCGTGAGCGCGAGCAGCCGGTCCAGTACGCGGGGGCCACCGGCCCGGACGCCGTCGTGCTCGAACTCGTCGGTCACCCAGGTGCGCAGGCCGCGTACGGCCCGGGCGGTCTCCAGGGAGTGCTGCGCGTCGACGTACATGTCGTCGTGGTAGACGGCAGCGGCGACGGGGACCTCGTTGTCGGCGAGGCGGGCGGGGTCGTACAGCGGCCGCCAGTCGGTGCGGGCGGCGAGCAGGTCGGCGGTCTCGCGCAGCGGGCGCAACGCCGGGTCGCTGCCGAACATCCAGGGGTGCACGGACTCGCCGGTGAACAGCAGCGGCCCGTCGCCGGCGAGCGCCTTCGCGGCGTCGAACTGCGGGAACTCGGCGCGGACGCGTTCGGCCGACCAGGCCGTGGGGCGGTCGTCCTGGGCGTAGACCGCCTCGTGGAGGACGGCGTACAGCGGGTGGCCCGCGTACGACAGCAGCCCCTGCGCCTCCTCCAGGAACGCGTCGGACAGCGCCGGCCCCTGCGCGGTGGGGACGAAGGCGTGCTCCAGCAGGAAGTGCAGGCGGTGGCTGCCCTCGCTGCCGCCGAGCACGATGCCGAGGGACTGGAAGGCCTCGACGGTGCACCGGTAACCGTTCGGCAGGACCACGTCGTGGGTCAGGAGGTGGTCGGCGACGCGGCGGGCGCGTTCGACGTCCTGCGGGTAGCGGGCGTAATGCGCGGCGACCTTGCGCTCGATGCGCGGGTAGGCGGCCCGGTAGACGTCGTCGGCGTGGGCGTGCAGGGACGGCAGGCCGCCGGTGACGACGGCGGCGGCGAGCCCCTCCGGGTGCGTGGAGAGGTAGGCGACCGTGCAGAAGCCGCCGAAGCTCTGACCGAGCACGGTCCAGGGCGCGCCGCCCGTCACCACGGGGCGGATGGCCTCGCAGTCGCGGACGATCGAGTCCGCGCGGAAGTGCGTGAGGTAGTCGGCCTGCTCGGCGGGGCCGCCGCGCAGCGGGAGGGTCTGGCGGTTCGCGGGCGTGGAGTGGCCGGTGCCGCGCTGGTCGAGGAGCAGGACGCGGTGGTCCTCGAGGGCGCGGGCGAGCCAGGCCTGCCTGCCGACGAAACGGTGCGCCCCGAAGCCGGGGCCGCCCTGGAGGTAGAGCAGCCACGGCAGGTCCTGCCCGGCCTTGTCGCTCGCGACGACCTCACGGCCGTAGAGCCCGATCGACTCCCCGGCCGGGTCGTCGTGGTCGAGGGGCACGGTGAAGTGATGGTCGGTGAGGACGACACCGGGCTGGCGGTAGGTGACGGACAACGGTGACTCCCGGGACGGACGAAAGGTATTGCGGCCGGGTGCCAGTCCAGCACACGTCCGTCCGCCGCCGGACGCCGAGATCACGACATCCTGCTGAACGGCGGGTCAGCGGGCGGCGCACCGGCTCTGCGGCGGCCGACAGGTGCCGGGCGGGTCAGCGGGCGCACCGGCCGGCAGGCGGCGGACGAGTCAGCGGGCGCACCGGCCGTACGGCGGCCGACAGGTGCCGGGGGGGCAGCGGGCACGCCGGCCGGCAGGCGGCGGACGAGTCAGCGGGCGCACCGGCCGTACGGCGGCCGACAGGTGCCGGGGGGCAGCGGGCACGCCGGCCGGCAGGCGGCGGACGAGTCAGCGGGCGCACCGGCCGTACGGCGGCCGACAGGTGCCGGGGGCAGCGGGCACGCCGGCCGGCAGGTGCCGGACGAGTCAGCGGGCGCACCGGCGGCCGTACGGCGGCCGGCAGGTGTCGGGCGGGTCAGCGGGCGCACCGGTCCTGCGGCGGCCGACAGGCGCCGGCAGGTCAGCTCCGGCGCCCCGGCGCCGCTCCGGCCCGCAGCACTCCGGCCCACAGCGCTCCGACGGGCAGCGCTCCGGCCGTCGGCGCTCCGGTAGGCAAAGCCCCCGCGCGGGCGATGCTCCGGCAGGCGCTCCGGCAGGCGGCCGCGACGCGGTCCGCCGCCGGGTGAAGCCGGGGTTCCGCCCGTGCCGCCCGCCTGACTACCCTGCAGTCACCCGATGAGCGATCAAGGGAGCCGCGATGCGTGTCGCTCTGTTCCTGACCTGTGTCAACGACGCGCTCTATCCCGGCACCGGCCGCGCGGTGGTGAAGCTGCTGACCAGGCTGGGGGTCGACGTCGACTTCCCGGAGGACCAGACCTGCTGCGGGCAGGCCCACTACAACACCGGGTACCGGCACGACGCCGAGCCGCTCGCCCGCCGTTTCGCCGGCGTCTTCCGGGACTACGACGCGATCGTGACGCCGTCCGGGTCGTGCGGCGCGATGGTGCGTGAGCTGTATCCGCGCATGGGCGAGCGCGCCCGTGCCGAGGGACGCGGGGGCGCGCTCGCCGCGACCCTGGCGCCCGTGGTCCCGAAGACGTACGAGCTGACGGAGTTCCTGGTGGACGTGCTGGGAGTGACGGACGTCGGCGCCTTCTACCCGCATCGCGTGACGTACCACCCGACCTGCCACGGACTGCGCGCCCTGCGGCTCGGCGACCGCCCCCTCCGGCTGCTGCGGGCCGTGAAGGGACTCGAACTGGCCGAGCTGCCCGGAGCGGACGAGTGCTGCGGATTCGGCGGCACCTTCGCCGTGAAGAACGCCGACGTGTCCGCCGCGATGGGCGCCGACAAGGTGCGGAACGCCGAGTCGACGGGCGCCGAGGTGCTGTGCGCGGCCGACAATTCCTGCCTGATGCACATCGGCGGCACCATGGCCCGGCTGCGGACGGACCTGCGGCCGGTGCACATCGCGGAGATCCTGGCGAGCACGGAGGAGGACCCGGCGGCATGAGCGGAACGTACCTGGGGATGCCCGCGCTCCCCCCGTCCTTCCCCGAGGCCGCCCGCGAGGCCGTGCGCGACACCACGCTGCGCGGCAATCTGCGCCACGCCACCCACACGATCCGCGCCAAGCGGGCCAGGGCGGTGGCGGAGGTGTCCGACTGGGCGGCGCTGCGCGAGGCGGGCCGGCAGATCAAGGACCACACCCTGCGCCATCTCGACCGCCATCTGGAGCAGTTGGAGCAGGCGGTCACGGCGGCGGGCGGCACGGTGCACTGGGCGGCCGACGCCGAGGAGGCCAACCGGATCGTGGCCGGCCTGGTGAAGGCGACCGGTGAGTCGGAGGTCGTCAAGGTCAAGTCGATGGCCACCCAGGAGACCGGGCTCAACGAGGCGCTGGAGGCGGAGGGCATCCGGGCCTACGAGACCGACCTCGCCGAGCTGATCGTGCAGCTCGGCGGTGACCGGCCGTCGCACATCCTGGTCCCGGCGATCCACCGCAACCGCGGCGAGATCCGGGACATCTTCCGCTCCGAGATGGCGCGGTGGGGGCGCCCGGCCCCCGAGAACCTGTCGGACTCCCCCGCCGAACTCGCCGAGGCGGCCCGCCTGCACCTGCGGGAGAAGTTCCTGCGCGCCAGGGTCGGCATCTCCGGTGCCAACTTCATGGTCGCCGAGACCGGCACGCTGGTCGTCGTGGAGTCCGAGGGCAACGGCCGGATGTGCCTGACCCTGCCCGAGACGCTGATCTCGGTCGTCGGCATCGAGAAGGTCGTGCCGACCTGGCGGGACCTGGAGGTGTTCCTGCAGACCCTCCCCCGCTCCTCCACGGCCGAGCGCATGAACCCGTACACGTCCATGTGGACGGGGACGTCGGACGCCGACACGGCCGACGGGCCGCGGGAGTTCCACCTGGTGCTGCTGGACAACGGCCGCACCGACACGCTGGCCGACGAGGTGGGCCGCCAGGCCCTGCGTTGCATCCGCTGCTCGGCCTGCCTCAACGTGTGCCCGGTGTACGAGCGGGCGGGCGGTCACGCCTACGGCTCGGTGTACCCCGGCCCCATCGGCGCCATCCTCAGCCCCCAACTGCGCGGCACCGGCAGCGAGATCGACGCCTCGCTGCCCTACGCATCGTCGCTGTGCGGCGCGTGTTACGACGTGTGCCCGGTCGCCATCGACATCCCCGAGGTGCTGGTGCACCTGCGGGAGCGGGTCGCCGAGGGCGGCCCGGTGACCCGGCAGGGCAACAAGGTGGTGCTCAGGCCGGCGAAGGGCCACGCCGCCGAGCGGGCGGCCATGCGCGGCGCCCGCTGGGCGCTCAGCCACCCCGGCGTCCTGCGCACCGGCCAGCGGCTGGCCTCCCGCACCCGCCGCCTCCACCCGCGCACCCTGCCGGGTCCCGGCCGGGCCTGGAGCGGCACCCGGGACCTGCCGCCGGTACCCGCGGAGCCGTTCCGCGACTGGTGGCGGCGCACGCACGGCGCAGGCCCCGGGAACGGTGCGAAGGGCGCGTACGGCGCGCGGAACGAGAAGGACGAGAACGGCGGCACCGGCCGGAAGGGGCGGGCGCAGTGAGCAGCAGGGACCGGATCCTGGGCCGCGTACGGCGCGCACTGGCCGACGTACCCCGCGACGACACGCCGTACGAGCAGGCCGTCTCCCGCGCCTACCTGCGCCGGCACGGCGAGCGCACCGTCGAGGAGACGGTGGAGCTGCTGGCGGAGAACCTCGCGGACTACCGGGCCGTCGTGCACCGCACCGACGCCGCCGGGCTGCCCGCCCTGATCGCCCGGCTGCTGGCCGACCGGGGCGCGGCGTCCGTTCTCGTCCCGGCCGGGCTGGACGAGGGCTGGCTGACGGCGACGGAGGCGGCCCGCGTCGCCGACGACGCCCGGAGCACGCCGCACGAGCTGGACCGGGTCGCCGCCGTGGTCACCGGGTGCGCGGTGGCCGTCGCCGAGACCGGCACGATCGTCCTGGACGGCTCGCCGGACCAGGGCCGTCGCCGCATCACGCTCGTACCGGACCACCATGTCTGCGTCGTCCGCGTGCCCGGCCAGGTCGTCGCCTCCGTGCCCGAGGCTCTGGAGCGGCTGGACCCGGCGCGCCCGCTGACCTGGATCTCCGGCCCGTCGGCGACCAGTGACATCGAGCTGGACCGGGTGGAGGGGGTGCACGGGCCGCGCACGCTGGAAGTGGTGCTGATGAGCGAGTGACCCCCGGCGCCGCCGGCGTGTGGTGGGCGGGGACGGCGTCGGCGGCACGGGCGCCGCAGGGGCGCCCGCGTCCCGGGGCGCGATCGCTCCGCGCCTCCCGCGCCGTCCCCCGGCGGCTACGTCACCGCACGCCCGCCGCGTCCAGCAGTGTCGCCGCCGTCGCCGCGGCGAGACCGTCGGAGAGTGTGTCGAGCCGCGCCCCGCTGCGGGCGGCGGCCCCGTCGAAGACCGGCATCAGCTGCCGGGCGAGCCTGACGGGGTCGGCCGCGCCGCCGTGCTCCGCCTGCGCGCGGAACCACTCCCCCAGCCGTTCCTTGGCGCCCTGGGCCACCCTGCTCGCCTCGTGCCCGGGGTCCTTCAGCTCGACCAGCGCGGCGAGGTAGGGGCAGCCCCGGTAGCCGGGTTCCGCCGCGGCCTGTGCCAGGCGCTCGAAGACGTGCAGGATCCGCTCGCGGGGCGCGGCGGCGTCCCGCGGGTCCGGCACGACGAGCCGGGCCTCGTATCCGGGCAGGCGGCGCTCCAGGCTCGCCGCCAGGACCTCGTCCTTGCTGCCGAAGAGCTGGTACATCGACCGCTTGGAGACGCCGGCCGCCCGGCACAGCGCTTCCACGCCGATGGAGACGCCGTCACGGTAGAAGAGGTGGGCCCCCGCGTCGAGCAGCCGGTCCCGCGGGGATGCCTTGCCGGTGGTGGACGCCGCGCGGGGAGTGGACAGAGGCCCGAGGCCACCGCGCCGGAGCGCACGGGGAAACCGATCGGTGTACGGCCGGTCCCGTCGCGTACACCTGATGACAGACAGCGTGAACAAGCGCTTAGATATCTTCCCTGAACGCCGTTCGCCCGCGCCGCTGGAGGCCCTGTTGTTCACGTCCGTCGACGATGTCTCCGCCCGCCTGGCCGAGACCGGCTACCTGGCCTCGCCCGCCGTCGCCACGACCGTCTTCCTCGCCGACCGCCTCGGCAAGCCGCTGCTGGTCGAGGGCCCCGCCGGGGTCGGCAAGACCGAGCTCGCCAAGGCCGTGGCCGAGGTCGCCGGGGCCCGCCTGGTCCGGCTGCAGTGCTACGAGGGCGTCGACGAGGCCCGGGCGCTGTACGAGTGGAACCACGCCAAGCAGCTCCTGCGGATCAGCGCCGGGCGCGGCGAGACGTGGGACGAGGCGCGCACGGACATCTTCAGCGAGGAGTTCCTGCTGGCGCGCCCGCTGCTGACGGCGATCCGCGGCGACGACCCCAAGGTCCTGCTGATCGACGAGACCGACAAGGCCGACGTCGAGGTGGAGGGACTGCTCCTGGAACTGCTCGGCGACTTCCAGGTCACCGTGCCCGAGCTGGGCACCATCACCGCGACGCGCCGCCCCTTCGTCGTGCTCACCTCCAACGCGACCCGGGAACTGTCGGAGGCGCTGCGCCGCCGCTGCCTGTTCCTGCACATCGGGTTCCCGGACGAGGAGCTGGAGCGCCGGATCGTGCGGCTGAAGGTGCCGGGGCTCGACGAGGCCCTGGCCGCCTCGGTGGTGCGGGTCGTCGGCGCGCTGCGGGCCATGGACCTGCGCAAGGTGCCGTCGGTCGCCGAGACGATCGACTGGGCGCGCACGCTGCTCGCGCTCGGCGCCGGGCCTGGACGAGCGGGTCGTGCGCGACAGCCTCGGTGTCCTCCTCAAGCACCAGGAGGACGTGCTGAAGGCGTCCGCCAAGCTCGACCTGGACGCGGTGTGAGCGGCACCGCGCCGGCCGGGGTGGCGGACCGGCTCACCGGGCTCGTCGCGGCGCTGCGCGCGCACGGCGTCCGGATCGGCACCGGCGAGACCGTGGACGCGGCCCGCGCGGTCGAGGCGCTCGGGCTGGCGGACCGCGAGCTGCTGCGCGAGGGCCTGGCCGCCACGCTGCTGCACGGCAGCGGCCAGCGCGCCGTGTTCGACCCGGTCTTCGACCTGTACTTCCCGCGCGCGGTCGGCGCGCCCGGGAGCCGGCCGGCGGATCGGGAGGACCTGCGGGACCGGCTCGCGGACGCCCTCGCCGCGGGTGACACCGCCCTGATGGAGCGGCTGGCGGCCGAGGCGGTCGACGGCCTAGGCGGATACGGGGCGTCGGGGGTGTCGGACGGCTGGTCGGCGTACCAGACGCTTCAGCGGCTGCGTCCGCAGACGCTGCTGGCCCGGGTGCGCGCGAGCATCCGGGCCGGCGCCGGGGCGGGCGGCGGCGGGGACGGGTTCGCCGACCGGCTCCTCGACGACGAGATCCGGCAGCGGATCGACGTCTTCCGCCGGCAGGTGGCCGCGGAGGCGCGACGGCGGGTGGCCGAGCGGCGCGGCCGGGAGGAGACCGCCCGGCGGGCGGTGGCGCCGAGCGCGGACCGGGTCGACTTCCTCTACGCGGGCCGCGACCGGCTCGCGGAGCTGCGCCGGACCGTGCAGCCGCTGGCCCGCAAGCTCGCCACCCGGCTGGCCGCCCGCCGCCGCCGTGCCGCCCGTGGCACGGTCGACCTGCGCCGCACCCTGCGCGGCTCGCTGTCGACGGGCGGTGTGCCGGTGCGGCCGGTCCTGCGCCGGCGCCGTCCGGCGCGCCCCGAACTGGTGCTGCTGTGCGACGTGTCCGGCTCGGTGGCGGGCTTCTCCGACTTCACGATGCTCCTGGTGCAGGCGCTGCACGACCAGTTCACGCGGGTGCGGGTGTTCGCCTTCGTCAACCGGGTCGACGAGGTGACCGGGCTGCTGCGGCACGGCGCGGCCGACCCGGAGGGCCTGGGGACGCGGATCCAGGCGGAGGCCCGCCTCACCGGATGGCACGGCAGCAGCGACTACGGCGTCGCGCTCGGCGAGTTCGCGGAAGCCTACGGGGACGCGCTCGGCCCGCGTTCGACCGTGTTCGTCCTCGGGGACGCCCGCACCAACATGAGCGACCCGAACCTCCCGGCCGTCCGGGAGATCGCCCGGCGGGCCCGCCGCGTGTACTGGCTCAACCCGGAGCCGCGGGCCCAGTGGGGCACGGGCGACTCCGCCGCGCCCGCCTACGCCGATCTGGTCGAGATGCACGAATGCCGCAACGCCCGCCAGCTCGGCGCCCTGGTCTCCCGGCTGCTGCCGGTGTGACGGAGGTGGTCGAGCTGCCCCGGACGGCCGCAGGCCGCAAGAGGTGCGCAAGTCCTTACCTCTGGACGGTTCGTCACCCGGGTGCGCCGGACGCGCCCACCATCAGGAAGCGATAGCTCCGCTTTGCCTCCGCGACGATTCCGCGCGAGCCGAGCCGCCATGAACCGGTCCGCCTGCGACCGGTTCCGCCGGGTACCCGGCGCGGGCACCGAGCAACCGGGCCGACCGGGCCGCCGGACCGCCGGCGGCTCCCTCGGCCGTCGCGCCCGGGCGGAGCGGGCAGCGTCGGGCCTCGCCACGGCGGCATGGGCACCGGCGCCCGCCCCCGGGCGCGGCCCACCGGCGCGGTACGCCGCGCCGGCGTGTGACAGGCGCGCCCGGCCCCGCGCACCCGGCGGACGGAGGGTGACGAAGATTCCCTCCCGGCGAGCAGGACGTTTGCTGGAGCCACGAGTGAGCACGCGGCCCCCGGACGTTCGTGCGCCGGCAGAGAGGAGCTTTCGATGGCGGGCAGCGAGGCCGGTCCTGTGGAGATCGACGCGGATCCCGAAGCACTCAAACGGCACCCCACCCTGTTCCGGGCGGTCAGACGGCGGCGCAACCCCCCGTTGCGGCGGACCGACATCACCGTCACCGACGAGGCGGCGGTCAAGCGGGCGGTGAAGGCGGCCTCGCTCGGCAACGCCATGGAGTGGTTCGACTTCGGCATCTACAGCTACCTGGCGGTCACCATCGGGCAGGTGTTCTTCCCGTCCGGCGACGACACCGTGCAGCTGCTGTCGTCCTTCGCGACCTTCGCGGTGTCGTTCCTCGTGCGTCCGCTGGGCGGCCTGGTCTTCGGCCCCATGGGGGACAAGATCGGCCGCAAGAAGGTCCTCGCCCTGACCATGATCATGATGGCGATCGGCACGTTCGCCATCGGCCTGATCCCGTCGTACGCCACGATCGGGTTCTGGGCCCCGGCGCTGCTGATCCTGTTCCGGCTGGTGCAGGGCTTCTCCACGGGCGGCGAGTACGGCGGCGCGTCCACCTTCATCGCCGAGTACGCGCCCGACCGGCGGCGCGGTTTCTACGGCAGCTTCCTGGAGCTCGGCACCCTGGCCGGCTATGTCGGAGCGGCGGGCCTGGTGACCCTCCTGACCGCCGCGCTCGGCGACGACGGGATGGAGTCCTGGGGGTGGCGGGTCCCGTTCCTGGTGGCCGGGCCCATCGGGCTGGTCGGCCTGTACCTGCGGCTGCGGCTGGACGAGACGCCCGCGTTCAGGAAGCTGGAGGAGGGGTCCACCCACCGGGCGTCCGAGGCGGCGTCCGGCGTGGAGACGACCGCCAAGGGCGACGTGGCGAGGATCTTCCGCGACTACTGGCCGACCCTCGTCCTGTGCGTCTGCCTGGTCGGCGCCTACAACATCACCGACTACATGCTGCTGTCGTACATGCCGACCTACCTCTCGGACGAGATGGGGTACTCCGAGACGCACGGCCTGCTGATCCTGATCGTCACCATGGTCGTCCTGATGCTGCTGGTCAACACCGTGGGCAGGCTCTCGGACCGAGTGGGCCGCAAGCCGCTCCTGATGGGCGGCATGCTCGGTTTCCTCGTGCTGTCGCTCCCCTCGTTCCTGCTGGTCCAGCAGGGCAGCCTCGCGGCGGTGGCCGCGGGCATGCTGATGCTCGGGCTGTCCCTGGTCTGCCTGCTCGGAACGATGTCGGCGGCGCTGCCCGCGCTCTTCCCGACCCCGGTGCGCTACGGCTCCCTGTCCATCGGCTACAACGTCTCCGCCTCCCTCTTCGGCGGGACGACCCCCCTGGTGATCACCGCGCTGATCTCCGTCACCGGCAGCAAGCTGATGCCCGCCTACTACGCCATGGCGGCGGCCCTCGTCGGCGTGGTCGCGGTGGCGTGCATGAAGGAGACGGCGCGCCGTCCGCTGGCGGGCTCCCCGCCGTCCGTGGCGACGCCGGAGGAGGCCGCCCGGCTGGTGGAGAGCCAGGCCCCGATGCCCAGGTTCTGACCGCCCCGCGTCCCCGGCCGGCGAGACCGGCCGCCCGGGCCAGTAGGCCGCCGCGGTCACTCCGGCGGAGTACTACCCGCGGCGCGGTCACCCCGGCGGGGCACCCCCGCGGCGCGGATCGCCGGCGGTGCGCACGCCACCCCCGTGCGGCGTCCCGGGCCGGTGGACGCGGCCGCGGGGAGCCGGCCGCCGCGGGCGCGACGGCCGGCTCCCCGTTTCTCGCCCCCGGTGGTCATTCCTCGTCCCCGGTGGTCGGGCGTGTGCGTCCGATCTCCGGGCCCTGGGCCCGCAGGTGCAGCACGTCCCCGATGAACAGGTCGTACACCAGCACCCCGATCACCCCGCCGACCAGGGGCCCGACGATCGGGATCCACCAGTAGTCGCTGAACGCTCCGGCCAGGGAGCCCGGGAACGCCAGCTCGCCCCAGCCGGCGACCCAGGTGAACAGGCGCGGGCCGAAGTCGCGGGCGGGGTTGATGGCGTATCCGGCGTTCGCCCCGTACGAGATGCCGATGGCGGCGACGGCGAGGCCGATCAGCAGGGGGCCCATGTTCGCCTTCGGGGCCGTGTTGCGCAGGTCGACGAGCGCCATGACGAACATGACCAGGAACGCCGTGCCGACGATCTGGTCCAGGAGCGGCCCCCAGTCGCTCCCGCCGAAGTACGGGGCGGGGAAGGTGCCGAAGATCGAGAAGGAGGCGAGCGTGTGCCCGTTGGTCTTCGGCCCCTGCATGGCGGCGTCGAAGACCCTGATGGCGTCGTGGTACACGGCGTACACCAGCGCCGCGCCGGTGAACGCGCCCAGCAGCTGGGAGATCCAGTACGGGACCACCTTGACCCAGGGGAACCCGCGCCGCACGGCGAACGCCAGGGTCACCGCCGGGTTGATGTGCGCTCCGCTGACGCCTCCGGCCACATAGACGCCGAAGGTCACGGCCAGCGCCCAGCCCCAGCCGATGAGCAGCCAGTCGCCGACGCCGAGGAAGATCGTCGTGGGGCCCTCCGTGCGGCCCGAGCCGGGCAGCGCCGCGACCGCCATGGCGCCCACGCCGCAGCCGAACGAGATGAGGACGAAGGTCCCCAGGAACTCTGCGAGACATTCACCCCACAGGCCCCCGCGGCGCCTGAGCCGGGAGGGTTTGACGAGGGGCGGGATTTGCACGGCCATGTCGGCCCCCTCAACGAACGGTCCGGCGGATGGCGGGCTCGGCCGTCGGCCGTCCCTCCCTCGGACGGCCCCGTGCGCCGGTCCGTCCGCGCACCGGGGCGGCCCGAAGCCACCCGTCCGGGCCTGAGTATCCGAATGTGATGACCTCCGCTTCACCGCGACGGCCGGGCGAGGCGGGGACGGCTCACGGACACCGGCCACCTGGTACTGCTGTACCTGCAGCACCGGGCACCCGCCGGGTCGGCGGTGTGCCGCGTGTCGAACGTCCGCTCCCATCTGTGCCTCCGGTCGAGGCACATGACTGAGTATGACGCGTACCCGGGCGACTCGCTCATCGTGACGAACCGCCACCGCCAGTGCGCTCGTGGGGGCCGCCGAGCACCTCCCCGCCGCGGCTTGCGGGCGCCGGTTCCGCCCGCCGCCTTTCCGTGCTCCTCTCCTTCCGTGCTCCTCTCCTTCCGGGCCCCTGACGCTTCCTCCGGGGGGAACCTCCGAACGGGTGATGCCGGGTTCGCTCCGGGGGTGCGGTGACAACGAATCGAGGGCATTTCGCGCCCTGCTGTCGCGCCGTCGGCGGACAGTCCCGAGTGGCAACCCGGCGATCTCCGCACGAAACTGAGGCACATGCCGTCGTGATCAGGCAGCGCATGGACGCTCGCCTCCCGAGGGCCCGGTCAGGAAAGCGCCGGGCACGAGGGCGCCGGCCGGTGGCCGGCGGTTCACGACATTTCCTCAAGGAGCCTGAATGGTGGAGAAGCCCGCCGACGTCCTGATGTCCGGGCCGGACGGATCCGGCACCGCCGCGGCCGGCGGTGCCGGTCCGGCGACGGCCGGCGTCGAGAGCAAGCTCGCCGAGGTGCTGGCGGACGTCGTGCGCGTCGACCACGTCGCGGCCGACAGCGACTTCTTCGCCGACCTGGGCGCCAACTCCCTGGTCATGGCACAGTTCTGCGCGCGGGTGCGCAAGCGGCCGGATCTGCCGTCCGTGTCCATGAGGGACGTCTACCGCAACCCCACCGTGCGGGGCCTGGCGGCGGCACTGGCCGACGCCGCCCCCATGCCCGCCGCCGCACCGGCCCCCGCTCCCGTGCCGGCCCCGGCGGTGCGGAAGCCGGCCCGCACACCGGGTCACGTCCTGTGCGGCACGTTACAGGCGCTGATTTTCCTCGGGTATTCGCTCGCCGCGGGGTGGTCCGCCGCGAAAGGGTACGAATGGGTGGCCGCCGGTTCGTCCATCGCCGAGGTGTATGTGCGGTCCCTGTTGTTCGGCGGCACCGCCTTCACCGCCGTGTGCGCGTTTCCCGTCGCGGCCAAATGGATTCTGGTCGGCCGCTGGAAACCCACCGAATTCCCGGTGTGGAGTCTGACGTACCTGCGTTTTTGGACGGTGAAGGCGCTGCTGCACGCCAATCCCGTCATTCTTTTCGTCGGCAACCCGCTGTACGTGCTGTATCTGCGGGCCCTCGGCGCGCGGATCGGCAAAGGGGTCACGATCCTCTCCCGTTCCGTTCCGGTCTGCACCGACCTGCTGACGGTCGGGGACGGGACGGTGATCCGCGCGGACGCGTTCTTCCTGGGCTACCGGGCCCACGACGGGCACATCCAGACCGGCCGGATCACCCTGGGCCGGGACGTGTACGTCGGTTCCAGGACGGTGCTCGACATCGACACGTCGATGGGCGACGGGGCGCAACTGGGCCACTCCTCCGCCCTGTACCGGGGCCAGCGCGTGCCGGACGGCGAGCGCCGGCACGGTTCCCCGGCCCAGCCCACCCGCACCGACTACGTGCGGGTGGCGCCGGCCCGGTGCGGCACGGCCCGCCGGGCCCTGTTCGGCGTCGGCACCGTGCTGCAGCTGTTCCTCCTCCACATCCCTGTGGCCGTCGGCGGCGTGTACATGGTGTTGGCCGAGGTCCCGGCGCTCGGCGAGCGGCTCGGTCCGAAGACGGCGTCGACGACGGCGCCGGAACTCCTCCTCGAGGCCCTGGCCGTGTCCCTGGTGCTGTTCCTCGGCTTCGTCGTCGTGGGCCTGGCCGCCCTGTTCACCGTGCCGCGGCTGCTGAACCTGGCGATCCGGCCGGACCGGGTGTACCCGCTCTACGGATTCCACTACGCGGTGCACCGGGCGATCGCCGCCATCACCAACATCAAGTTCTTCGCCTGGCTCTTCGGTGACAGCTCCTACATCGTCCCCTACCTGACGGGCCTCGGCTACGACCTGTCCCGGGTCGAGCAGACCGGGTCCAACTTCGGTACGGAGGTCCGGCAGGACACCCCGTTCCTGGCGGCCGTCGGCTCCGGCACGATGGTGGCCGACGGGCTGTCCATCATCAACGCGGACTACTCGAGCACGTCGTTCAAGGTGTCCCGGGCGGCCATCGGGGCGCGCAACTTCCTCGGCAACAACATCGCCTACCCCGCCGGCGCCAGGACGGGGGACAACTGCCTGCTCGCCACCAAGGTGATGGTTCCCCTCGACGGCGCGGTCCGCGAGGGCGTGGGGCTGCTCGGCTCGCCGTGCTTCGAGATCCCCCGGTCGGTGGAGCGCGACCTGCGGTTCGATCATCTGCGCGAGGGAGAAGCACTGCGCCGCAACCTCGCCGCGAAGAACCGCTACAACCTCCGCTCGATGGCTCTCCACCTGTCCCTGCGGTGGCTGCTGACCTTCGCGCTCACGGCGCTCGCCCTCTTCTCCGCCGGCCTGTACGGCGCGCTCGGGCATGTGGTGATCGCCGGGTACGTCGCGCTCACCCTCGCCTTCACCACGGTCTACTACGTCGTCGTCGAACGCGTCCTGACGTCGTTCCGTCCGCTCACCCCCCGGCTGTGCTCCATCTACGACCCCGACTTCTGGCGGCACGAGCGGCTGTGGAAGGTGCCGGACGAGCACCTCAGCGTGTTCAACGGGACCCCCTTCAAGTCCCTGGTGTGGCGTCTGCTCGGCGTGCGCATCGGGCGCGGGGTCTTCGACGACGGCTGCTACGTGACGGAGCGGACGCTCACCACGATCGGCGACGGCTGCACGCTGAACGTCGGGTCCAAGATCCAGTGCCACTCGCAGGAGGACGGCACCTTCAAGTCCGACCACAGCAGGCTCGGCGCGGGCTGCACCCTCGGGGTCGCCGCCCACGTGCACTACGGCGTGACGATGGGCGACGGGGCCGTGCTGGCACCCGACTCCTTCCTCATGAAGGGCGAGGAGGTGCCCCCGCACGCGCGGTGGGGAGGCAACCCCGCCGCGGAGATGCCGGACGCCGCCGGGGTGCCCCGTGGCGCCGGCGCGGCGACGGGGACTGATCCGGCCTCGGCGAACGGCGCCGCGGCGACGTCGAGTTGAGGAAGGCCATGCGATGGAGGCCCAGGTGCAGGCAGACCGGGAGTACTGGAGCGGTGTGCTGACCGCCGGCGGCGCCACCGCGGTTCCCCGGTGGACCCGGCAGCCGGCGGCGGGCGCCGCCGTGTTCGAGGCGGAGGTGCCCGACGACGTGGCCCGGGCGCTGCGCAAGCGGGCGGCGGAGTGGGGGGTGCCGCTGAGCGCGGTCCTGCTGGCCGCCCACGCCAGGGTGCTGGCCGACCTGTCGGGTGAGCGGGAGGTGGTGACGGGCTACGTCGCCGGGGCGGGGCGCGCTGAGCTGCCGTGCCGGCTGTCCGTGGCCCCCGCGTCCTGGCGCCTGCTGGCGTCGGAGGCGCACCGCGCCGAGGCGGAACTGATGGCGCACCGCGACTTCCCGGTGGACGAGCTGCGGCGGGAGCTGGGGGTGGCGGGGCCGTCGTACGAGGTGGTGTTCGCCTTCGAGAGCGACGAGGGCCCTGAGGACCACGAGGGCGAGGCGGGCGGGCCGGCCGGGGACGTGGTGCTGGCCGTGGGCTGCCGCGACGGCGGCGGTCGCCTGACGGTGCGGCTGCGCTACCGCACGGACGCGCTGGACGCCGAGAGCGCGCACCGCGTCGCCGGCTACCACCTGGCCGCGCTGGCGCTGACGGCGGCCGACGCGGACGCCGAACACGCACGGCAGAGCCTGCTGTCGTCCCAGGAGGTGCGCCACCAGCTGGAGGGCCTGGCCGGTCCGCACCGGCCCCTGCCCGAGGCGCGGGCCCACGAGCTGTTCGAGCAGCGGGCGCGGGCGCATCCCGACGCGGTCGCCGTGGTGCGGGGCACGCAGGCGTGGACGTACGGCGAGCTCGACGCGCGCGCGAACCGGCTGGCGCGGGCCCTGCTGAGCCGGGGCCTGGGCCGCGAGGACGTGGTGGCGGTGGTCACCGAGCGCGACCTCGACTGGCTGGCCGCGGTGCTCGCGGTGTTCAAGGCCGGGTGCGTGTACCTGCCGATCGAGCCGCACTTCCCGGCCGGCCGCATCCGGGCGACGCTGGCGCGCTCCGGCTGCCGGCTGGCGCTGACCGAGTCCGGCAGTACGGACACCCTCGACGAGGCGCTGGCGGCGGTCCCGGGAGTGGACCGCCTGCTGGTGGAGACGGCGTACGCGGAGGACCACGCCGACGGCGACCTCGGCGTGGAGGTCGCGCCCGGCCAGCTCGCCTACATCTACTTCACCTCCGGCTCGACCGGGGAGCCGAAGGGGGCCATGTGCGAGCACGCGGGCATGCTCAACCATCTCTTCGCCAAGATCGACGATCTGGGCATCGGCGAGGGGCGCGTGGTGGCGCAGACCGCTCCGCAGTGCTTCGACATCTCGCTGTGGCAGCTGCTGGCGGGCCTGCTGGTGGGCGGGCGGACCCTGCTCGTCGAGCAGGAGGCCGTCGTCGACGTGGAGCGGTTCGTCGACACGCTCGTCCGTGGACGGGTCGGCGTGGTCCAGGTCGTGCCGTCGTACCTGGAGGTGGTCGTGTCCTACCTGGAGCGCCACCCCCGGGCCCTGCCGGACCTGACGTGCGTGTCGGTGACCGGCGAGGCGCTGAAGCGGGAGCTGGTCCAGCGCTGGTTCGCGATCCAGCCGGGGATCCGCCTGCTGAACGCCTACGGCCTGACCGAGACGTCCGACGACACCAACCACGAACTGCTGAGCGCGGTCCCCGAGCGGGTGCTGCTGGGACGGGCGGTCAACAACGTGCGCGTCCACGTCGTCGACGAGCACCTGTCGCTGGTCCCGCTGGGCGCGCCCGGGCTGATCGCGTTCTCCGGGGTGTGCGTGGGCCGCGGGTACGTCAACGATCCCGAACGCACCAGGGAGTGCTACCTGGAGGATCCGTACCGGCCGGGCGAGCGGCTCTACCTGGGCGGTGACTGGGGCCGCTGGCACCCCGACGGCAAGCTGGAGTTCCTCGGCCGCCGCGACAACCAGGTGAAGATCCGCGGTTTCCGCATCGAGATCGGCGAGATCGAGAACACCCTGCTGCGCGTGGACGGAGTGCGGGACGGGGCCGTGGTCACCGCCGAGCTCGCCGGGCACAGCACGCACCTGATCGCCTTCTACACCGGACGGCGCCTCGCGGACGGGGTCCTGCGCGAGGCGCTGGGGGCGGTGCTGCCCGCCTACATGGTGCCGACGGCGTTCCACTGGCGGGACGGCCTGCCGCTGACGGCCAACGGCAAGACCGACCGCAAGGCGCTCACCGCCCTGGCCGCACAGGCCGCCCGCGCCGAGCCCGGCGCGCCGGCCCCGCGGGCGGGCACCGCCGGGCAGGACGACCGCGCCCCGCGCACCGCGGCCGAGCGGCGGCTGGCCGCCGCCTGGGCCGAGTTGCTGGGCGTCCCCGCGCACCAGGTGGGGCGCCGCGACCACTTCTTCGACTCGGGCGGCACCTCGCTCACGGCGGTGAAGCTGACCATCGCCCTGGACCGCGCGGTGTCCCTGAAGGACATCACCCGCCATCCGGTCCTCGCCGACCTGGCCGCGCTCCTCGACGGCGCGGCCCTGCCGCCCGGCGAGCTGCTCCAGCCGCTGTCGGAGGAGGACGGGGCGCCGGCGTCCGCCCTGGTGTGCTTCCCCTACGCGGGCGGCAACGCCGTCACCTTCCGGCCGATGGCCGCCGCTCTGGCGGGCGGCGGCATCGCCGTGTACGCCGTCGACCTGCCCGGTCACGACCCTGCCGCCCGCGCGGAGCCCTTCGCGCCGCTGCCGCGGGTGGTGCGGCGGGTCGCCGGCGAAATCACCCGGCGCGGCCTGGGCAGGGTCATGCTGTGGGGCCACTCCTCGGGCGCCGCGTTCGCCGTGGAGACGGCACGGGTCCTCCAGGAGCGCGGGGTGGAGGTGGAGCGGGTCTTCGTCGCCGCGCAGCTGCCCGGCACGGCCGGCGCCCGGCGCGCCGCGGCGGCCGAACTGGCGGAACTCGGCGACGCCGAGATCGCCGCGCGGCTGAGCGCGGACGGCGGCCACACCGAGCTCGGTGAGCTGAACGCACGGCACGCCGAGCGGGTGGCCGCCGCCTACCGGCACGACTGCGTCAGCGCGCACCGCTACTTCGCCGCCGCCCTGGAAGCCCCGCCGGCGGTGCGGCTGTCCGCGCCGGTCACCGTGGTCGTCGCCGCCGACGACCCGGTCACGGCCGGGTCCGCCGCGCGGTACCGCGACTGGGAGCGCCTCGCCGGCCACGTCGAGCTGCACGAACTGCCCGACGGAGGCCACTACTTCCTGCGGACCCGGCCGGCCGGGGCGGCCCGGGCCGTCCTGGACGCCGTCGCACCGGTCCCGTCCCGGGCCGTGTGAAGCCGCTCGCCGAGCAACCGAAAGGAACCCGAGATGTCGTCCTCATCCCTGGCGTCAGCGCTTGCAGCGGAGTCGCAGCCGGGCAGACCACCGATCGTGCGGGCCGAGGCCGCCGGTGACCCGGCGAGCTGGGCGGCCGAGCACCGCGACGCCCTGCGCACGCAGATCGCCGAGCACGGTGCGGTCCTCGTCCGCGGTCTGGGGCTGCGCGGCGCCGACCAGGTCGGTGCCGTCTTCGCAGCCCTGGCCGGCGACCTGATGACGGAGCGGGAGGCTTTCGCGCCCCGGCAGGTCCGCGGCCGGGGCCTGTACTCCTCCGCCGCCTGGCCCGCCAACCAGCCGATGTGCATGCACCACGAACTGAGCTACGCGCTCGACGTGCCGGGTCTGCTGCTCTTCGCGTGCCTGACCGCGCCCGCGCAGGGCGGGGCCACCGCGGTGGCCGACGCGGAGGCCGTGCTGCGGGCCCTGCCCGCCGCGCTGACCGAACGGTTCGAACGTGAGGGCTGGCTGCTGACCCGCAGTTACAACGACGAGATCGGCGCTTCCCTGGAGGAGTCCTTCGGCACCGACGACCCGGCGGCGATCGAACGCTACTGCCGCGCCCAGGCCATCGACTTCGCCTGGCAGCCCGACGGGTCCCTCAGGACCCGCCAGCGCCGCAGCGCCGTGGTGCGCCACCCGCTCACCGGCCGGCGCTGCTGGTTCAACCAGATCGCCTTCCTCAACCAGTGGACGCTGTCCCCGGAGGTGCGGGAGTACCTGGTGGACGTCTACGGGGAGGACGGCCTGCCCTTCAACACCCGCTTCGGGGACGGCTCCCCGATCGGCGAGGACGTCGTCCGGCTGCTCAACTCCACCTACGAGGAGCACACGCTGCGCGAGCCGTGGCAGTCCGGGGACATGATGCTGGTCGACAACATCCGCACCGCGCACAGCCGGGAGGCCTTCTCCGGTGAGCGGGAGGTGCTGGTGGCCCTCGCCGAGCCGCAGCGCCCGGCCGGCTCCGCCGCGGCCGCCGCGGGGGTGAGCCGGTGATGAGCCCGACGTCCTCCCCCGCCGGCCGGCACGCCGCGTCCCGCCCGTCCACCGCACCGGCCTTCGCGGTGATCCCCGGCGCCCAGGTGCAGCGGGCGCTCGCCGGGCGCGAGAAGGAGATCGTGGAGCTGGTCGAGGCGACCTACCGGCTGCACGGCGCCGGCGACACGGTCAATCCCCCGTCGTACTTCCTGCGCTTCCCCGACCGTCCCACCGCCCGGATCATCGCGCTGCCCGCCTCCGTCGGCGGATCGGTCGGCGTCGACGGGCTGAAGTGGATCTCCAGCTTCCCCGACAACGTACCGGCCGGCCTGCCACGGGCCTCGGCGGTGCTCATCCTCAACGACCGGCGCACCGGTTACCCGTTCGCCTGCCTGGAGAGTTCCATCATCAGCGCCACCAGGACCGCCGCGTCGGCCGCGCTGGCCGCGGACTGGCTCACCCGCACCCGGTCGCGTCCCACCCGGGCCGGGTTCCTCGGCACCGGCCTGATCGCCCGGTACATCCACGGCTTCCTGGCCGGCACCGGCTGGTCGTTCGACACCGTCGGCGTGCACGACGTGTCCGCCGAGAGCGCCGCCGGCTTCCGCGGCTACCTGCGGCAGACGGACACCGCGGCGCGGGTCGTCGTCCACGACAGCGCCGAGGAGCTGATCCGCTCCAGCGACCTGGTGGTGTTCGCCACCGTCGCCGGCCGGCCGCACGTCACCGACCCGGCGTGGTTCTCCCACCACCCCGTGGTCCTGCACGTGTCCCTGCGGGACCTGGACCCCGCGGTCCTGCTCGCCTCGGCCAACTACGTCGACGACGTCGAGCACTGCCTGAAGGCCGACACCTCCCCCCACCTGACCGAGCAGCTCACCGGCGGCCGCGACTTCCTCGACGGCACCCTCGACGACGTCATGACCGGGCGGGTGACCCCGCCCGCCGACCGGACGGTGGTCTTCTCGCCGTTCGGGCTCGGCGTCCTCGACCTCGCCGTCGGCGCCTACGTCTACGAGGAAGTGGCCCGCACCGACGACCTCCACCTCATCGACGACTTCTTCCACGAGCTGCGCAGGTACGGCTGATTCGGCGTCCGCCCAGCCCTGGCACCAGGAGGCCAGCGTGCCCGTCATCTCCGCTCCCCACGCCTTCAACGAGAGCCAGCTCTACATCGACCTCCAGCCGATCTTCGGTCGCTCGCTGTACCTGAAGTGCGAAGGGTTCAACTTCGCCGGATCGATCAAGCTGAAGGCCGCGATAGAGATGGTGGAGACCGCCGAACGGGACGGGATCCTGACCCCGGGCTCCGTACTGGTCGAGTCCTCCTCCGGGAACATGGGCGTGGCGCTCAGCATGATCGCCGCGAGCAAGGGGTACCGCTTCCTGTGCGTGACGGACAGCCGCTGCAACCTGTCGGCCCGGCTGCTGATGGAGGCACTGGGCAGCCAGGTGCACGTCATCTCCGACCTGGACGCCAACGGCGGGTTCCTCGGCGCGCGGATCGACTACGTACGCGCGCTGTGCGCCTCCGACGAGCGGTACGTGTGGCTCAGCCAGTACACCAACGCGGGCAACTGGCGCGCCCACCACCGGAAGACCGCGCCGGAGATCGCCGGCCAGTTCCCCCGCCTGGACGTGCTGTTCGTCGGGGCGGGCACCACCGGCACCCTGATGGGCTGCGCGCGCTACTTCCGCGAATGGCACCGGCCGGTGCGGATCGTCGCCGTGGACACCGTGGGATCGGTGTCCTTCGGCGGCAAGCCGGCCCGCCGGATGATCCCCGGCCTGGGCATGAGCATGCGCCCGCCGCTGCTGGACGAGTCCTTGGTAGACGAGGTGGTGCAGGTCGAGGAGGCGGACACCATCCGCGCCTGCCACCGGCTGGCCCGGCGCGGGTTCCTGTTCGGCGGCTCCACCGGCACGGTGGTCAGCGGCGCGATGGACTGGCTGGCCCGGCACGGCACGCGCGACCTGACGGCGGTGGCCGTCGCGCCCGACCTCGGCGAGCGCTACCTCGACACCATCTACCAGACGACCTGGCTGCAGGACCTGTACGGCGACGACGTCCTCGAACCGGGAGAGGTACCGGCGGTCCCGGCGGTCTCCGAGGAGCCGGAAGCGCCGGAGGTGCCGACCGGCGGTTGCCGCGGCGGAGCCGAGGTCCTGCCCCGGGGATCGGGCCGGCGGCGCAAACCGTAGCCGTGCGCAGGCCCGCCCGCCCCGTCCGGGTGACGGCCGGCCGGGGAGGACGGGCACGGGCGACGGCCGCACACAGTCGTCGGCCGCGCGCCGGGTGCGGTCTCTCGGCAGCCCCGGCCGCGGCTCGGCAACGGGAGCGTCCTCAAGGCGGCCCGCTCATCGTTCGCAGGTGTCGTGTTCGCACCACCGTACGCACCTCCGGAGTCAACGGGCGGACGCGCTTCGGTTCACGCCCGCGGCCCGCGCCGGGACACCGGGCCGACTCCCCTCGCCGGGGCCGGGCGACACACGGTCCGGCACACGGGCGGCCGAAGCGGGACGAGGGCGGCCCCGGTGGGCCGCCCTCGTCCGTCTCGCCGGATGTGCTCCGCCGTGGTTACCGCACGACCGTGATCCGGTCCGCGGCCGTCGGCCGGTAGGGCGCGGAGGCGGACGAGTGGGCCGTGAGGTAGTCCACCAGGGCCGCCAGGTCGTCGTCGCCGACCCGCTGGTTGGTGCCGTTCGCCAGCTCGGTGAAGCCGTCGCCGCCGCCCGCCAGGAAGGAGTTCATGGCGACGCGGTAGGTGGCGGCCGGGTCGATCGGCGAGCCGTTGAGCCTGATGGAGTCCGTGACGACGCGGTCGGCGCCGGTCCGGGTCAGGTCCAGGGTGTAGGTGAGGCCCGCGGAGATCTGCAGGATCTTCGGAGCGGCGGCGTTGCTGCCGCTGACCTGCTGCTTCAGCACGGTGATCAGCTGGGCGCCGGTCAGGTCCTTGAGGTTGACCGTGTTGCTGAACGGCTGCACGGCGAAGCCCTCGCCGTAGGTCACCACACCGTCGCCCTCGCTGCCGGAGGCCGCGTGGACCAGGTCCGCGCGGATGCCGCCGGGGTTCATGAGCGCGAGGTCGGTGCCGCTGTCGAGGCCCTTGCCGTACTCCAGCTGCGCGTCGGCGATGAGGTCGCCGAGCGGCGACTCGGCGTTGTTGGCGGAGGTGCGCGTGACGTCCCCGGCGATGAAGCCGATCGGCTTGTCGGCGACCGGGGCTGCGAGCGTCTGCCAGTGGCCGATGAGCCGCGTCAGGTCCGCCGCCTTGCTCTGGGTGCGGTCGACGACGTGGTTCGAGCCCTTGACCGTGGCGCGGACGATGTCGCGGGTGCGCCAGTCGTACTTCATGTCCAGTTCGGTGAACAGCCGGCCGTAGGAGGCGGCGCTGGTCACCAGGCGCGGACGGCCCGCGGGGTCGGGGATCGTGCAGACGTACGCGTTGTGGGTGTGGGCGGTGACGAGCGTGTCGACGGCCGGGGACACCTTCTTGGCGATGTCGACGATCGGGCCGCTCAGGCCGGCACCGCTGCCGCCCGCGTCGCAGTCGTAGTTGTAGGCGGAGGAGCTCGGGAAGCCGCCCTCGTGGATCAGCGCGACGATCGCGTGCACGCCCCGGCGTTCCAGGACCTTCGAGTACCGGTTGATCGTCTCGGCCTCGTCGAGGAACTTCAGGCCCTTGACGCCCTCGGCCGAGACGATGTCGGGCGTGCCCTCGAGGGTGACGCCGATGAACCCGACCTTCGCGCCCTTGACGTTCTTCACGACGTAGGGCTGGAGGAGCGGCTTGCCGGTCTTGTCGTCGACCACGTTGGCCGACAGGATCGGGTAGTCCGCCCCCTCGAAGGTGCGCCCGGTCTCGTAGCAGCCGTCGACGGGGTGGCAGCCGCCGTTCTGCAGGCGCAGCAGCTCGTCCTTGCCCTCGTCGAACTCGTGGTTGCCGACCCCGGTGACGTCCAGGCCGAGCCGGTTCATGGCCTCGACGGTGGGCTCGTCGTGGAAGAGGCCGGACAGCAGCGGGCTGGCGCCGACGATGTCACCGGCCGCGACCGTCAGCGAGCGGGCGTGCCCCTGACGCGCGGTGCGCAGGCTGCTCGCCAGGTACTCGGCGCCGCCGGCGTCCACGTTCTTCGTCGTGCCGTCGGGCTGCAGCTCGGCGACCCGGCCGGAGGAGCCGGCCGGCGGCTCCAGGTTGCCGTGGAAGTCGTTGACCGCGAGGAGCTGGAGGTCGGTGGTGTGGCCCGGGTGGCCGGCGCCGGGCCGGGCCTCGGCGGGGCCGGCCGTGGCGAGAGCCCCCAGGGTCGCGAGCGCGGCGGCGCCGGCGAGGGCCGCGACGGCGGCTCTTCGCGGAGCCGGGCGGCGTGACTGCGTCGGTGACATGGTTCCCCTCTGACGTGACCTGATCAACCAACATGCGAATGGCGGCAGCCTAGAGTCCACGCGCGTAGTTGTCATGAGTCGGGGGGTGACGGCAATTCATCGCCCGGACCACGCCGGGCGATCGGCCGGGTGGACGACTTCAGGGAACGGGGCGGCCAAGGCGCGCCCGGGGACGCCGGGCCGCGGTCACGGGCCATCGCCCAGGGACGCCGGGCCGCGGTCACGGGCCACCGCGCCGCCCGGGGGCGTTCATCAGCCAGGTCACCCTGCGGCTGACGTCCGAGAGCGAGACGATCCCGACGAGCCTGCCGTGGTCCACGACCAGGACCCGGTGCTCGGCCCCCGGCTCCATACGCGGCAGCAGATCCGCCAGCGGGCTGTCCGGCTCGACCACGGTGGTCCGCGACAGCGGCACCATGACGTCCGCCACGGTCGTGGAACGGGCCCCGGCCTCCGGTACCTTGCGGGCGCTGTCGAGCGTCACCAGCCCGACCGTGGCCCCGTCCTCGGTCACCGGGAAGGCCGAGTGGCGGTAGCGGTACCGCACATCGGTGAGGAAGCCCGCGACCGTGGTGTCCGCGGGAACCGTGAGGGGTCCGGGCGTCATGGCGTCCCGCACGGGGACGCCGGCGAGCGCGCTGCGCAGCTGGGCCTGCCGTCCCTCGGCGGTGGCGGCCGTGATGAGGAACCAGCCGATCAGCGCGAGCCACAGACCGCCGAACGAGTTGGTCCTCACGAACGCGACCAGCCCGACGACCACCAGCAGCCAGCCGAGGACCCGTCCCGCCGCGGTGGCGCCGGCGGTCGCCCGCAGCCGGTCTCCCGTGCGCCACCACAGGAACGCGCGCAGCAGCCTGCCGCCGTCGAGCGGGGCGGCGGGCAGCGCGTTGAAGACGGCGAGCAGCACGTTGATCCCCGCGAGCCAGGCGGCCATCTCCCGCACGATCACGGAGACGGATGCCAGTTCGAGCAGCCAGGTGGCGAGTGTGAACAGTCCGCCCAGCAGGAGGCTGACGAGGGGGCCGACACCGGCGATCCTCAGCTCCCTGCCGGGGCTGGACGCCTCGGACTTGAGCCGGGCCGCTCCGCCCAGCAGCCACAGCACGATGTCGTCCACCTCGACCCCGTTGCGCCGGGCCACGACGGCGTGCGCCAGCTCATGGGCGAGCAGGGAGGCGAAGAAGACCACAGCGGTGCACACGCCCGCCGCCCAGTACACCGCCCAGGCACGCCCCGGATACGTCTGCGGGAGGCGGCCCCGGGCCAGGCCGAACGCGATGATGCCGAAGATGAACAGCACGCTCCAGTGCACGCCGACCCGGACGCCGGCGATCCGGCCCAGAACGAACGTCGCCCGCACCACGCCCCTCCTGCTCGAACCCTCACCCGCCACGGACCGTCGGCCCGCCCGGTCCCAGTACACCCTCCCCCCGGCGGCTCCGCGCGCCGGAGGGGCCCGACGACCGGAGCCCACCGGGGCGGACGGCGCGGCCGGCCGCGCGTCCGTCCGGATCAGCCACGCCGGCGCAGGTCAAAGGGCTGTGTGACTCCCGAAGGTCCTGCCGGGCAGTGCCCGGACGGGGTGGTTTTCGGGGTACACGTCGGTCGGGGTGAGCAGTCTGCGGAGGCGAGCGGCGGCCGCCCTCGGCCTCGCCACAGCGCCCTGGCACACGACGCCGGCGTCGTGCGACCACGCTCGGTGGACACCTCCGGCGCGGCGTCCAGCGGCGCACGCCGGATCGACCGGTACCGCCTGTGCTTCCTCCAGGGGCCCTGTCCGACAATGCGCGTCGTCGCCCGAAGGGCGGCCGCGCGGCGTCCGGTGCGTACTCTCGGCGTGTCGGCCGGACGCCCTCGTACTGGACGTACTTGGGCTTTCGGGCGGTGCGGCGAGGGGGTCCCCCCGTCCGAGCCGCGCGAAGCCGGTTCGAGGGACGGGGGCGCGTGCCGGGCGTCGCGACGGGGCGAACGTTGCCTGCCGGGGCACTAGAGTCGCCGTATGACGGAGGCACCGGCCCCGGACCGCGGCGCGCGGTCCCGTGACGCGATACTCGACACCGCCACCGACCTGATGTCGCGCCACGGCTACGCCGCCACGTCCATCTCGATGATCTCCGCCGCATGCGGTCTGCCGGTCAGCTCGATCTACTGGCACTTCGGCAGCAAGGAGGGGATCTACGTCGCGGTGCTGGAGCGCGCCAGGACCGCGCTGCTGGCGGCTCTGCCCCCGGCCGAGGTGCCGGGCGCCGACGTCGCGCAGCGTCTGGACACCTTCCTCACGGAGGTCGGGGACGCCTTCCAGCGCCACCCGCGAGGTGTGAAGCTGCTGTTGGGGCTGAGCATGGTGCGGCAGGACGCCAGTGCGGCGGCCGCGGCCGAGGTGCGTCACTACCGCGACGCGCTGGTGGCCTGGGCCCGGGATGCGGTGAGCTCCGTCTTCGCGCTGCGTGACCGCCCCGAGGCGGCGGACGAATTGGCGCGCTTCACACTGAGGATGGCGAGCGGAACCGCCGTGGCCCGCTGGTTCGAGCCGGATACCGTCCTGGAGACCGGACCACTGCGCGTGGCGTTGCTGGCGCTGGCGGCCCACCACGGCGTTCCGGTGCGGGGCGTCCCTGGCGGGGACGCCCCGTCGCCCGGCGTCACGGCCAGGGAATGACGACCCGGTACTTGCCGCCCGCAGACTGCTCGGGTGGCTCGTGGGCGCGTTCGACGCTCACCTGGCCCGCGCCGTGGGCGGTGAGCAGGGCGACCATCTCCTTTCGCACCGCCGTCCACAGCCGCTCCCGATCGACTGCGGCGGCGGACAGGATCCGCACGCGGACGCGGGTGGGCGCCGTCTGGACGATCTGGAACAGGTCGATGCCCGGGATGCTTTCCAGGAGGGTCTCGAAGGCCATGGGCACGATGTGCGCGGTGCCGCCGTCCCGGCGCGGGAAAGTCAGCAGGTCGGCCGCGCGGCCGCGTACTCTGATCGCGGGGAGCGGATCTCCGCACGGGCACGCGTCAGGACGCAGCAGAACGCTGTCGCCGAGGTCGTAGCGCAGGATCGGCTGTGCCCATCGGCACAAGCTGGTCAGGAGCACGGTGAAGGACTCCTGGCCCGGCGGGGTGGGGCGGAGGTCGGGGCCGACGGGCTCCAGGATCAGCCAGTCGCTGTGGACGTGGAGCCACCCCGACGGGCAGCCGTAGGCCAGGGCGAGGCTCTCGTTGCAGCCGTAGGTGTCGACCAGGTGCGACCCGAATGCAGCGCGGATCCTGCGGTGGTCGTGGTCACTGACGCCCTCGGCCAGCAGGGACACCACGGCCGGGGCGATGCGCAGCCGACCGGCCAGCTGCTCGCCGGCGAGCAGCGCGATCACAGTGGCGTAGCCGGCCAGGAACACCGGGCGGTACTGGTTGAGCTGGTCCACCAGCTCGGGCAGCGGGCTGTGCACCGACAGCACCCGGCTGCCCCGGGCGGGCAGCCGACCGGCCGCGCGGGAGCGAACGATGACGGTGTACGCCGCCAGATGACCGCCGGTGGCCACGATGTGCGCCGACCGCATGCGGCGGACGAGCAACCGGGCCGTCACCACGGGCGGGAGGGTACGCCGGGCGGCCCGCAGCGACAGGGCCCTGACCACCGCCGCCGCGCGGTCGTCGAGCAGGAACAGGCCCCGGTGGCCGGTGGTTCCGGAGGTGGTGGTGACCAGGTATCGGCCCAGGAAGCGCTCGCCGGCCCGCCGGGGATCCGCGACGAAGGCCCGTACGCGGTCGATGGTCACCTCGGGATCGGTGACCCAGTCGTCGAAACGCGCCATCAGGTCCTGCTTGCGCGTGACCGGCAGCAGGGCGGGATCCTCGACGCGTTCGGGAAGCGCCCGGTACAGCTCGCGGTAGTACGGGGAGTGGGTGCGGGCGAAGTCGATCATCGAGGCCAGCCGTTCGCGCTGCCGGCGCGCCAGGGCGTCCGGGCCCTGCCGCAGCGTCCGGCGCCCGTCTCGGATCAGGGCGAGCGTCGACGTCATCGCACGGCCCCTCCGGGAACGGGAGCGGGCTGCCAGAAGGCGCAGTGGTGGTCGGCCGCGAACCCGGTGGTGGGTCCGACCCGGTCCGGGGCCAGCACCTGGACGTGGTCCCCGCCGGCCGTGTAGCGCGGCCAGGGCTCGGTCCCCGGCGCGTTGGGGTCGCCGGTGGCCGCGAAGCGGGCCCAGTAGGCGGTCATCGTGGCGGACAGCCGCCGCTGGGCGGGCGTCAGGGGCGCTACCGAGTCCATGGGGAACAGATAGGCCAGTTCGGAGGCGTGGAAGGCACCCTGCGGCGTGTGCGGTGCCGGGAGGAACGGCGGTGCCTGGGGGTCGTGGAACTCGTAGGCGTAGACGGGTGCCCGGCTGCCGTACAGCCGGTTGTCGGCCCGTGCCGGGCAGGCGAACCGCTGGTCGGTGCCGATGGCGGAGTAGGCCAGGTTGGCGGACGGATGGGCCGAGACCGGGTAGGTGTCCAGGACCGCGGCCGCGCGGTTGCCGTGCTGGAGCCGGACGAGGCCGGCGTACGACTCGGGGGTCAGAGGGCCGCCGCCGAGCAGGTCCACGTACAGCGCGGTGAAGTAGCGGTGTTCGTCATGGGTGGTGCCGCTCAGCGTCGGGACCGCGTTCACTTGTCCCTCGGCCCACGCCGTGTGCGGAAGGCGGGGGAGGACACGGGGGCCGATGTTCGGGGCCCACAGGGAGGCGGCCCCCGTCCCGGTGGCGCGGATGAGCTCAGTGGTGGGCACGGCACGCAGGCAGCCCGCCGCGGTCGTCGGGTCGGTGCAGCCGACCGAGGCCGCGAAGCCGCTTCCCTTTCGCTCGGCCGCGTCGAGCGGGAGGGGTGTCAGACCGCCGTCCGCGGCGCAGGCTCCGCTCTGCTGGATCGCCCGGTGGAACAGGCCTTTCGCGGTCGGCGAGGCGATGTGGAGGCAGGTGTCCGCCGATCCGGCGGACTGGCCGCCGAGCGTCACCCGGTTCCGGTCGCCACCGAAGGCACCGATGTTGCGCCGCACCCAGCGCAGGGCGGCCTGCTGGTCCATCAGGCCGTAGTCGCCCGAGGCGTGGTCCGGGCTCTCGGCCGACAGGGCGGGATGGGCCAGGAACCCCAGTGCCCCGAGGCGGTAGTTGACGGTCACCACGACCACACCCCGCGCGGCCAGGGCGGAGCCGTCGTAGTCGCTGCCCGCGCCGTAGACGTTGCCTCCGCCGTGCAGCCACACCAGGACCGGGAGGGGGCGGTTGCCGGTGCGGGCGGGTGTCCGGACATTGAGGTACAGGCAGTCCTCCACGGTGCTGCCCGTGCGGTTGGACTCGCCGGGCAGGACGGGGCCGCCGTCGGGGAGCAGCGTCAGCGGTGACTGGGGGCAGGGGTGGGCGGGTGCGGCGGCGTTCCGTACGCCTGACCATCGCGGCGCAGGGCGCGGCGGACGCCAGCGCAGCTCACCGGTCGGCGGGGCGGCGAACGGGATCCCCTGGAAGACCCGCCCGCCGTCGTGGACGGCCTCACCCCGCACCCAGCCCCGGTCGGTGCGCACGACCAGGGGGTCGGGGCCGGAAGCGGCGCGGGCAGTGGGCGGAGGAACGGTCAGTGACAGGAGCAGGGCCGCGACGGCGGCTGTGGCGCGGGCCAAAGTGGGGAACAGGCTCGGGGCTCTCATCCCTCGCTCCAATGCCGGTGTCGGGGTTGGGGGGTCACGGCGTGTGCTCGTACGCGCCGATGTCACAGGCGGCGCCCTGCGGGCGAGCGACGCCGCGCTGATCGGTGGCCGGGCAGCCCTCGGCCGCGTCCAGGGCGGGACTGCCCGGCAGCAGCGCCACGGTGTCCGTGGGGCCGCCGTGGTTCGCCAGCGGTCCGACCAGCGGCTCACGACTGGGCAGATCGCCCGCGGCCGAGAGCCGGCAGTTGCCGTCGCCGTCGATGTTGTGGCCCAGCGACGTGATGGTGGCGAAGGCCTTCTCGCAGTCGGCGGCCCCGCCGTCGACGGTGTTGCCCGCGATGACGGAGTTGCGCAGGGTCATGCGCCCCAGTGGCAGATCGACGATGTCGGGGAGAGGCGCGGGCAGGCTGTCCAGGTAGGCCGGCGCGATGTTGATTCCGCCTCCGCCATCGCTGGAACTGTTCCCCGTGATGGTCGAGTTGAGGATCTGTACGGCTCCCAGGCCGCGGATGTCGATGCCCCCGCCGTAGCCACCGAGGCTGCCGGGGCGGTCGCCGGGGTTCGTCACACGGTTGTCGGCGATCGTCGAGTTCGTCACGGAGCCGCTGTCGTCGAATCTGATGCCGCCTGCCTCTCCGGCGGCGTTCTGGCTGACCGTGCTGTCGACGAGATCCAGGTGGGAGTCCGGGATGTTGAAGACGCCGCCGCCGTAGCCGGCGGAGTTACCGGTCACGGCGACCCGGCGCAGCGTCAGGTGCCCTGCGTTGGCGATGCCACCGCCACCGGTGTCGGTGAAAGGCAGTTCGCGCTGCTTGGCCCTTCCCCCGGTGATGGTCACATCGGACATGCGGGTGTCCGCCCGCAGGCGGAAGACCCGGTCCAGGTGGTCGGCGTCGATGACGGTGCTCCGCGCGCCGGCGCCCTGGATCGTGGTGGGTGCGTCGACGTTCAGGTCCCCCGTGGTCGGGTCGGGATGGTCGCCGATGATCAGCCGGGGGTCGGGCGGGATCGTGAGCCGGTAATGGCCGGGGGGCAGTGTGACCGTACTGCCCGGCCGGGCGTTGGCGGCCATCACGGCGGCACGCAGGCTGCACGCGCCCGACGCGGTGCGGCACCGGCCGTCCGACGGGTCGGCGTCCACCGCGTCGGAGGTGGTGTCCACGACGAACTCCGCGGGGTCGGCGGCCGGGGCCGCTGCGGCGGTGGCGGCGAGTGGCGCCGTGATGGCGAGGACGGTGACGGCAAGTGTCGCAGGGGTGACTCGGACTCTCATGCGGCGAACTCCTCCCGGCGAGGAATCTGGGCGTACGAGGAATCGGTGACTGCGGGAACTGGGCGCTGGCGGAGATGCGCGGCTCATACGGACAACGGCGCGTGGTCGCGCTGGAGCGGCGACGCCGACCGACGAGCGAAGAAGAACCGGCGGAGCGGGAGAACAGGTCCGCGTCTCTGTAGGGAGCGTTCCATTCAGCGCCGTCCGTGTCTACGCACCGACAGAGAAAAGGCCGAAGTGGAGCGCTGCCGTACCTCGGGAGCTTCCCCGCCGACTGCGGACAGCGGCATCGGCATCTGCATCTGCATCTGAGCCAATCCGCCCCATCCTTGGCGGACCGCGGTCCGTTGAGATGCATAATGAGCGCTGTCAGCTCGCTTCGACCCGGTCTGACACCACACAGGGGCGGATTTCGGAGGCTCTCGATGAAGGTGCCGCTGCTCTGGGGTGCCGCTGCGGCGGCCGTCGCCGCCATCGCGGCGCGGGCAGCGGCCAGCTGGATCGAACGCCAGCCCGATCCCGTCCCCTCCGAACGGCTCCGCCGCGAACCAGAGGGCGAGGAAGCGTTCCTCCCCCGCCCCGACGGGACGGTGCTGCGCACCATCGTCGCGGGTGAAGGCCCACCGGTGGTACTGGCCCACGGGTACGGTGCCTCGCTCCTGGAGTGGAATCTGGTGCAGGCCACCCTGGTGGCAAGCGGGCACCGTGTCATCGTCTTCGACCAGCGCGGCCACGGAGGGTCGACGCCGGGTGCGGACGGCATCGGCTCCGGCCCCATGGCGCAGGACTACCTGGCGGTCCTGGAGCACTTCGACGTACACGACGCAGTGCTCGTCGGCCATTCCATGGGCGGCTTCCTCGCGCTTCGTGCCGTGCTCGACCATCCCGGCGTCGCCCGGCGGCTGCGCGGTCTGGTGCTGTTCGCGACCTGGGCGGGCCGCATCTACGACGGAGCGCCGCACAATCGGCTGCAGATCCCGTTGCTGGAGACGGGCATCCTCCAGCGGCTGGCCCGCACCCGCACGGGCGGAATCCTCTTCGGAGCCGCCCAGTGCGGCAAACGCCCCTCTCCCGCGATGATCGAAGTTTTCCTCGAGGTCTTCCTCCAGCAGGCCCATGCCCCCCTTGTGCCGATCGTGCGGGCGTTCGCCCGCGAAGACCGTTATCCACGCCTGGCCGAGATCGCGGTCCCCACCGTCGTCATGGTCGGCTCGGCCGATCGCAGCACACCGCCCAGCCACGCCCGACGCCTCGCCGCCGGCATACCGGGCGCACGACTGATCACCGTGCCGGACGCCGGACACATGGTGAACTGGGAGGACCCCGACGCCCTGGTCCAGGCCGTCAGCTCCCTGCACGAGGCTCGTTGACCCCCTGGGGGCGAAGCGGCCTCCGCGCCACCATGCGCCGTTGTGACGGGAGGTGCGGGGTCGGTTCTCGGCAAGAGGCCGACCTGCTCGGGCAATTGGCCGGTAGCACGGTGTGTTCCGCCCTCCGATGCGGCTTAGGTGAAGGGGTCGAGTAGCCGTGTCGGGCGAGGGGGACAGGTGTACGACTACATCATCGTGGGTGCCGGGTCGGCGGGGTGCGTGCTGGCGCACCGGCTCAGCGAGGACGAGAGCACACGCGTTCTGCTCATCGAGGCGGGGCCCGTGGACGACGCCCCTGAGATCCACATTCCGGCGGCGTTCAGCAAGCTCTTCCAGACCAAGTACGACTGGAGTTACCTCACCGAGTGCGAACCGGGACTGGACGGCCGCCGTCGCTATCTGCCCCGCGGCCGGATGCTCGGCGGCTGCTCGTCCATGAACGCGATGATCTACATACGTGGCAATCGCCGTGACTACGACGCCTGGGCGGCCGGCGGCGCCGACGGGTGGAGCTGGCAGGATGTCCTGCCCTACTTCCTTCGCGCCGAGGACTTCAGGGGCGCCCCGTCGCCCTGGCACTCCACCGGCGGGCCTCTCACGGTCAGCGAGGGCCGTTCCCGGCATCCGTTGGCGGACGCCTATGTCACGGCAGCGCAGGAGGCGGGCTACCGCTACACGAGCGACTTCAACGGCCCCGAGCAGGACGGCGTCGGCTATTACCACCTCACCCAGCGCGACGGTCTGCGCTGGAGCGCGGCCGACGCCTATCTGCGGCCGGCCCTGTCCCGGCCCAATCTCGAGGTGCTGACCGGCGTCCTGTGCACCCGCGTACTCCTGGACGGCGACCGTGCGACCGGTGTCGAGGTGGAACGGGACGGCGAACTGCTGTGCCTGCGCGCCGAACGGGAGGTCGTGCTGTCGGCCGGCGCCTACAACTCGCCGCAGCTGCTCCTGCTCTCCGGCATCGGCCCGGGCAGCGAACTCGCTTCCCACGGCATCGCGCCCCGCGTCGACCTCCCCGTGGGGGAAAACCTGCAGGACCATCCGCATGTCGGTCTGTGCTGTCTCACCGGGACCGAGTCGTTGTTCACCGCCGAGACACCGGAGAACGTCCGCCTGCTGGAGACCGAGGGGCGCGGGCCCCTCACCTCGAACGTCGGCGAGGCCGGCGGGTTCCACCGCACCCGTGAGGGTCTGGACGCCCCCGACATCCAGGTGCACGCCGCCCCGGTGATGTTCCACGAGGAGGGCATCAGCCCCGTGACCGACCACGCCTTCATGCTCGGCGCGGTCGTCCTCGCCCCCACGAGCCGGGGCAAGGTCTCCCTGCGGTCGGCCCTGCCCAGCGCCAAACCGCGCGTTCTGCACAACTACCTGACCACCGAGGAGGATCGCGCCACGATGATCCGGGCACTGCGGATGTTGCTCGGCATCGCCGCTCAGCCCAGTCTGGCCGAACACCGGCGTGCCGACTTCCGCGTACCGCGCTCCGCGGACGACACCGGCCTGCTCGCCTTCGCCCGGCGCCAGTTGCAGACTCTTTACCATCCGACGAGCACCTGCTCCATCGGCCCCGTCGTGGATTCCCGGCTCAGGGTGCACGGCGTGAGCGGCCTGCGGGTGGTGGACGCCTCGGTGATGCCCACCGTGGTACGGGGCAACACCAACGCCCCGACGATCATGATCGCGGAGAAGGGCGCAGACTTGATCCGCGGTCTTTGATCTCCGAGAGCCACAGCAAGCCCTGGTCGCGGTGGGCGGCCGGACGCAGCCACCTGTCCGGACCGCTCCTTCTCCCCCACGGGCCAACCCAACCCAGGTCCTGGCGGCTCGGACGCCTCGGACCGAGAGATACGGCTATCGCCTGCCGAAGGATTGAGACAACGCCACGCCGAGTGCGTATCGCTTGGCAAGGAGACCGGAGGCACACCTCTGCTGTCCGGCTCACCAGCAGACGATATCGGCCCGATCTCCCGCGTTGACGGGCCAGTTCAGCAGATCACTGGTGTGACCGGCACGGATTGCACGGAGCGCTGTGCGGGCCGTGGTGGCGCCGCGCGCCGGACCTGGTTCGTCGAGGAGGACTACCGTTGGGATGTGACGAGGCCGAACCGCTCCGGGCCCTCGACCGGGGGCGCGAGCCCGCGCAAGAGATCCACGATTCGTTTCAGGCAGTCCTGGACGCCCTGGATGCCGCTCGCGCCGATCTTTACGCGATGGAGGAGCAGCAACGGTCCGGAAGCCCGTCACCGTCCTTGGACCACCCCAGCGCAACAGCCGGATACGGCAGCTCCACCCGTCCCGACCCGTCCCCGTCGCCACCGTACCCAGGGACACAGGACGGGGGATCCCGGCCCGAACTGGTTCCGGTCCGTCCGGAAGGCCTCCTGTCGTCTGCCGACCCGCCTCAACCCGTTCGGGACCGGCCGGCCGCCGGGAGCGCCGTGGTCGAGCCGCTGTGGTCGCGCGGTGTGCGGCAGGAGGCGGTCCCGCCCCCCGGGGCGGTCGCACCGCGGGAGGCGGGACAGCCACCCACTGCGAGCGGCGGGGACCCGGCGCAGGCCGAACCGCCGGCAGCTTTCCCGCCGCCCCCGGGCGCTCTGCAGGACCGTGCGCGCCGAAGGACCGACTCGGCTGAGGACTCCCCCTGCCGATCGCAGGCCGCGCAGCCGAACCGCTTCGTCGCCCCGCCCTCCCGGGCGCCACTGCGGCCGGAACCGGTCCGCCCGCCTGAGCCCAGGGGAAGCCGAGGACATCGGCGCTTCACCGAGCGGCGGCACAGCCGGCTCGCCGGAGTCTTCGGCCTGGGCGCCGTGAGCGGATTGTTCCTTGCCTCCTCGCTGCTCGGCAACGGCGACTCCGCACCGGCGACTCCGCCTGCGTCCTTGGAGCAACCGGACCGGCCGTTTCCTGAAGATCCGGCACCCGCAGTCCCGTCCCCACCGACCGGGCAACCGAACCGGCCGGCTCCCGGCGACGCCCCGCTTCCCGAGATCCCGGGCACCGGGCTACTGCGCCAAGGCGACACCGGCCACGGTGTTTACGAGTTGCAGGTCCGTCTGCTCCAGATCCCTCACGTGTATGACGGTGGCGCCGTCAACGGCCGTTTCGACGCGGGGGTCCGGCAGGCAGTGGCCCGATTCCAGAACGCATACGGCATCCATGGAGACGAGACCGGCGTCTACGGGGACAACACTCGACACGCCCTCATGCTGCGGACGACCTAGTGTCATCCGGCCGCCACCGAGCCTGCGAAGACCACCGCGCGCGCGTCCCGAGCCTGCCGACCGGTGTCCGGACCGCCGCCGACTTCATTGAAGCCACGCGCCGAGAGCCCGGCTGCCTCTGGTTCGACTGGTCGCGAAGCCTGACGGACCCCACGGCGTACGTCCTGGTCGAGGCCTTCCGCGATGACAAAGCAGGCGCTGCTCACGTGCGGTCGGCGCACTTCAGAGCCGCGCAGCAAGGCCCTGCCGCCCCATCTGATCGAGACCCCTGCAGCGTGAACGCGAACGTTCCGCAGGACGACTGGTCGCTCCTGGGCGAGATGGCCGTTCACGAGCAGAGGCAGGACGGTCTCCGAGCACGGTCGGCGCGGGTGACGGGACGCGGCTCGGTCGGCTCAGCCGAGCACCTGCGCGCTGCTGACCGGTTCGCGCCGCTGCTGTCCATTGATGCGGTGCCGCTCGATGGACGAGCGCCGGTAGACCTCGTGCCGCACCCGCTGGATCTCGCCGATGGGCCGGTGCTCCTCTCGTGAGCGCCACGGTGTGATCGACGTGGCGTCGGCCGCCGTCACGTTGTCGTCCCCGCCGATGTCCTGACGCGGGAGGTCCACACGGGCGACGGTCACCCAGGGGGACAACTCGTCGGACCACTTCACGGAGGTGTTGTCCACCGGCATACGAGTCAGATCGGTGTTCAGCTGCACTTGGAGCTCGAAGGAGTGGTCCCGTTCCGCGGCCTCGGCAACCAGGGTGCGGCGAAACGCCTCGTTGTCCGCGCGCACGTCCACGATCTGGTGCGTGAGAGCGGCCAGGGACTCGGCCGTCGGCACGGTGCGGATCTTGGCGATGTGATCGCCGTACCGGAAGGCACCCATGCTGTTGTAGGTGTACGACAGCAGGTTTCTGCGCGGGACGGTGGTGAACGAGAGCATGGCGAACAGTTCGTCCCACAGCCAGCCGTCCGGGTCGGTGAGCGTGCCCCGGCGGGTCAGGAACTCCGCCATCCAGGTCTTGCGGCGGGCGGGGTTCACCAGGGCCTCGGGCAGCTCCGCGAACAGATCCTCGATGACCATGTAGTCGTAGGCCGTGTTCGCGAAGAAGACGTCGTTGTTGATCAGGTTGAGGTCGAAGGTACCGGTGTCGGGTTCGTCGGCCAGCAGTGAGGGTCCGGGGACCCCGAACAGCTTGATGCCCATCCCGCACGCCGCGCCCAGCTGATGGTCGGGACGCTGGTGGCCCAGACCGTTGGAGTAGCGGACGACGGCGTCGTACTCGGTGGGCCGGGCGAAGATGCCCTGCCCGTGGAAGCCGCGGTTGTCACCGACCGTGACGGTGGCCTTCAGCAGGCCGTAGGTCTTTCCGTGGGCGGTGCGGACGGCGCGGCCGACGGCCTCACGCTCGACCGAGGCGCCGGTGCGCTGCGCCACCTGCGCGACCACGGCGTCCAACTCTTCCTGATAGGTCGGACGTTCGACGGGACGGTAGTGCTCGTAGCGGACGGGATCCATGGTGCTGCCTCCATGTGTTGGTGCTCCTGACCTCAGACGCTAGCCAGCAATTAAATTGTGCACAACATAACTGACTGTGAGGTATCCCATGCTTCCGCGTCCAGGGGACCACATCAACATCGAAACGTGACCTACGGCGGACTTACAGGCATTCCAACCAGTCGGTATGGTGCGCCGCCTGAAGCACTCTCTCCCGTTTACCGCACGGATCCGAGCCGCAGTGGAAGGCCAGGCGATGACATACGCCGACGAGAACCGGTACCCGCCCTCAGCACAGTCCTACAGGATCCCCCCTCGACACGAGACGTACGGACAGAACCCGTGGCCGGAGTCGTACGGGCACGACGCCGCGCGATACGACTCGTACGGTCGGCAAGCCCCCTGGGACGCCCCCTACGCGCAGGAGACCCACGGAGACGGCGCCGACCTCACCGCCCTCCGCTCGGCCTACCGCCTGCTCCGCCGGATCTCCACGCTCACCGCGCTCGGCTCCTTCGTGGTGTATGTGGTGCTGTCCTGCTACGCCCCCGGTCTGATGGGATCCAAGGTCACCGGAGAGCTGAGCCTGGGCATGGCCTTGGGCATCCTCCAACTCGTCGTCACCTTCGCGGCGGTCTTCTGGTACGGGCGCAGCGCACAACGCTCCGTGGATCCGTTGGCCCGCGCCGTCCGGGAGCGGGCGGTCCCGACCGGCCGGAACGCGGGGATGGCGAGATGAACGACTTCAGCTCCGGGACGCAGGCCATCATCCTGGTTCTGTTCACCACGCTGGTCACCGTCACGCTGCTGATGTGCGTCATGGCGGGACCGGACCGCGACGACCTGGCGAACTTCTACACCGGCTACCTGTCGCTCACCCCGCTCAAGAACGGCCTGGCGATCGCGGGCGACTACATCTCCGCCGCCACGGTGCTGAGCACCACCGGCATCATCGCGCTCACCGGATACGACGGCTACGTCCTTGCGGTCAGCACCGCCCTGTCCCTGGTGCTGCTGATGTTCCTGCTGGCCGAACCCCTGCGCAACGCCGGCAGGTTCACCATGGGCGACGTCCTGGCCCGCAACATGTCCGGACGGGCCGTGCGGATCGCCGCCTGCGTGGTGACACTCTCGGCGACCCTGCCCTTCCTGGTCGTCCAGCTCTCCGGAGCCGGGTCGCTGCTCACCTTCATCCTGGACATTCCGTACGCTGCGGGCGCCAGGACGGCGTGCATCGTCGTCGTCGGCGCTCTGATGATCATCTACGCGGCGATCGGCGGTATGCGGGGCACCGCGCTCATGCAGATGATCAAGATCGTGCTCCTGCTCGGCACCAGCATCGTCGTCACCGCTCTCGTCCTCAACCGCTTCGACTGGAGCCCCGGCGACATCCTCAGGGCAGCCCAGCACGGCAGCGGCGCGGGCCCCGCCTACCTTCAGCAGGGCCTGCAGCTCGGCACGTCCACCGGTGGCCGGCTGGACTTCGTCAGTTTCCAGATCACCGTCATCCTCGGCGCGGCCTGCCTGCCGCACATCACGATGCGCCTGTACTCCGCGCAGGACGTACCGGCCGTGCGTCGCTCCATGTCATGGGCGGTCGGCACAGTCACCACGTTCTGCCTGCTCGTGATCATCATGGGTACGGGCGCGGCGGCCCTGGTGGGATCGCAGCACATCACCGCGGCAGACCCGCACGGCAGGACGTCGGTGCTCATGCTGTCCCAGGTGCTCGGCGGCGCCCCCGGCTCCGCGGGCGCGGCGATCCTGTACTCGGCCGTGGCGGGCATGGTGTTCATCACCCTGCTGTCGTCGGTCGCGGGGATGACCCTGGCCGCGGCTTCGTCACTCGCCCACGACCTGTTCGCCCACGCGGTGCGGCGGGGACAGGCCGAGCCCCGTACCGAGATGACGGTGGCGGCGTGGACGAGCGTGGCCGTCGGGATCATCGCCATCGGGCTCGCCACCATGGTGCAGAACTGGGACGTCGGCGTGCTGACCACTCTGGCCATGTGCATAGGGGCATCAGCGGTGGCACCCGCGCTCACCTACTCCCTGTTCTGGCGCGGGTTCACGCGCACCGGCCTGCTCGCCGCCCTCTACGGGGGCGGGACTTGCGCGTTGCTGCTCATGGTCTTCTCCAAGGCCGTTTCGGGCACGCCGTCCGCCGTCTTCCCGCATGCCGACTTCGACCTGTTCCCCATGCAGTCCACCGGGCTGGTCTCCATCCCGTTCGGCTACCTCGCGGGCTGGCTGGGCAGCCGTCTGGACCACCGTCGCCGTGCCGCCGACAGCCGTGAGCAGCGGCGCCTCTACGAGGAGAGCGAGGCACGGCTTCTCGCCGCAGCCGAATGACCACCGCGGCGCGGGCGGGCCGACTTCAGGCGGCCTCCCGCGCCGCGGCCCGAGACGGTCAGACGGGCGTGCCGGTCAGCGGTTGTTCGGTCCACACGGTCTTGCCCTCGCGGGTGTAGCGGGTACCCCAGCGTTCGGTCATCTGGGCCACCAGGAACAGGCCGCGCCCGCCCTCGTCGGTCGCACGGGCGTGGCGCAGGTGCGGTGAGGTGTGGCTGGTGTCGCTGACCTCGCACACCAGACACTGCTCACGGATCAGCCGCAGGGTCGCAGGGCCGCCGGCGTAGCGATAGACGTTGGTGACCAGTTCGCTGGCGATCAGCTCCGTGGTGAACGCCAAGTGCTCCAGACCCCACTCGGTCAGCTTGGCCGAGGTCAACGCCCTGGCCCGGCCGGCGCTGGCAGGCTCTGGCGGCAGACGCCAGGAGGCGACGTCGGCCCGTGGCAGCATGCGGGTGCGGGCGATCAGCAGTACGACGTCGTCGCGGGGGCGCGAGGGCACAAGCGCGTCGATCACCGCTTGGCAGGTGCGTTCCAGCGCGCCCGCAGGGCGGGCGAGCGCTGCGCACAGCTTCGTCAGGCCGGCATCGGCATCGACGTGGCGCTCGCCGATGATCCCGTTGGTGTACAGAGACAGCAGGCTTCCCTCGGCCAGTTCGATGTCCCGGGTCTCGAACGGCAGACCGCCCAGGCCGAGCGGTGGGCCGGCCGGCAGGTCGAGGAGCGCCACCTGTCCATCCGGAGCGGTCACCACCGGCGGCGGATGACCGGCACGGGCCACGGAGCAGCGTCCGGAGACCGGGTCGTAGACGGCGTACAGGCACGTGGCGCCGACGACCTGCTCACCCACGGGCCGCTCGCCGACTGCTTCGTGTTCGGCCGCCAGCAGGTCGACCAGGTCGTCGAGGCGGGAGAGGACCTCGTCCGGTTCCAGGTCGAGGCTGGCGAGCGTATGGACGGCGGTGCGGAGCCGGCCCATGGTGGCGGCAGCATGAATGCCGCGTCCCACCACGTCGCCGACGACGAGGGCGACCCGGGCCCCGGACAGGGGAATGACGTCGAACCAGTCGCCGCCCAGGCCCGGGCCTGCGCTGGCCGGCAGGTACCGCAGGGCCACCTCGACGGCCGACTGGTCCGGAACCGTCCGGGGCAGAAGGCTGCTCTGCAGGGTGAACGCGGTCTGCTGCTGCTGGGTGAAGCGCCGGGCGTTGTCGATGGCGACGGCGGCGCGCGAGGCGAGTTCCTGAGCGAGGGTGAGATCGTCCGTCTCGAAGGCATCGGGGCGGCGCGAGCGCCACAGGGTCATCACACCGAGCACCAGGCCGCGCGCGGCAAGAGGTACCACAATCAGGGAGTGGGCGCCCAGGTCCGGAGCCTCGGCCCCCTGACGGCCTGCCGCCGAAACCCGGTCGGGCGGCAGAACCGGCTCCAGCACGGGCCGTCCCTCGGCCAGACATCCGGCCTGTGGTGTATCCGGCCCGAACTCCACGGGGTGGCCCTCGGGGTGGGGCGGGCCGGGTTGCTGTGCACCAACGCTGCAGGTCCCCAGTCGGACCACAGGCCCTGCCGCGGCGCGCGTCGGTTCCTCACCGCGCGTCACCGCCTGAAGCAGGTCCACCGACGCATGGTCGGCGAGGTGGGGCACCATCACTTCGGCCAGTTCCCGGGCGGTCTCGGCCACGTCGAGCGTGGTTCCGATACGGCTGCCCACCTGGTCGAGGAGCGCGAGCCGACGCTGGGCCCGATGGCGTTCGGTGATGTCCTCGATCATCTCGGCCACACCCAGGACACGGCCGGAGGGATCCTCCATCCGGAAGGACGAGACCAACGCGACCCGCTCTCGTGTCGGATCCTGCTCCAGGCGGACGAACTGCTCGGAGTAGACCAGGGGTCTTCCGGTCTGCATCACCTGGCGCACACGGTCCACAGCCTTGCGCGCGTCGTCGGCGAGGAGCATCCGGCCGGTGGACAGCCCCCGGAAGTCCGCTGCCGGGACGCCGCTGAACCGTTCGATGGCCCGGTTGACCCGGAGGATCCTCTGGTCGGGGCCGTGGACGACCAAGCCGATCGGGCACTGGCGGTACAACCCGTCGAGGACCGCCCGGTCCCTCTGCCATTCGAGTACGTCACCCGCGGGTGCCCCCGCGAGAAACCACTCTCGTCCCCGGTCACCGCGTGACAGCTCATGGGCCCTGAGCCCCAGCTCCACGAGCTGCCCGTCGCGGTGGCGCAGGGTGACCACGCCGAACCAGCCACCGGCTCTCCTGCACTTCGCCGCGGCCTCGGTGACAGCCGGCAGATCAGGAGGATCGACCAGCACCTCCAACGCCGGACGACCGATCACGGCTGTGTCCGAATGGCCGAGCAGCTCCTGAGCCCGCCGGTTCCATCCGACCACCACTCCCCGGTCGTCGAGCACCACCAAGGCAGCGAGGTGCGCGGCGAACGGATCGTCGTGGCTTTCGCTGAGCTCCGTCATCGGCTTCTCCACCGCTGGACACCACCGCGTACTCGGTCGCCGATGTCTCCTGCTGACCCGGTAAGCCTATTGAAACCCGGCAGAGGCCGCGGCCCTGTCCGGCGCGCGACACGGCGGGCAGGAGGGTGACGACGGACTGAGCGGGGCCGGTCCCCAGGGGTCTGGGGCACCGACCCCTGGGGACCGGCCCCACAGGCTCACTTCGCCGGCGGGCCGAACTCCTTGCGGGTGTCCACCGGCTCGCCGAACAGCTGCCACCGCTCGCCCTTGAACCGCATCAGCTGCATCGTCTCGATCGGGAAGGCGTCATCGGGCCCGGTGGAGAGGGTGACACCGGGGAGCAGCATGTCCACCTTGACGTCCTTGAGGTTGCGCACCGCGTCCCGCAGCCCCTCCCTGGTCGGGCACTTCATGGCGTCCAGGGCCTTGTGCAGGCTGGAGGCGGCGGCCCAGCCGTAGGCGTTGAACTGGTTGGCCGGGTCGGAGCCGGGAATGTACTTGCTCAGCGCTTCCCGGTACGTCTTCATCTCCGCGTCGTCCGCCCACTTCGGGTCGGCGGGGTCCTTGAAGTAGGTCGCCGAGACCACGCCCTGGACGTTCCTGAACCCGACGGGCTTCAGCACGGTGGCGGACGAGGACACGTTGTTCACGATGTGCAGTGGGTTCCACTTGGTGTTCTTGGCATCGGCGGCGAGGGCCTGGCTGCCGAACTTCGGGGTGGTGATGTTGAGCAGCACATCCGCCTTGGACCGGGCGAGGCTCGTCATCTGCGCCGAGACCGAGGGGTCGGTGACCTCGTAGCTCTCCTCGGCGACCACCTTGATGCCGCTGCCGCCCACGGCCGCCTCGAACCCGCCGAGCAGATCCTTGCCGAAGTCGTCGTTCTGGTAGAGGACGGCGACCTTGGCCTTCGGCTTCTCCTCCTTGAGGTATTTGGCGTACACGCGTGCCTCGGCGACGTAGTTGGGCTGCCAGCCGGTGGTCCACGGGTGGTTGTCGTCCGTACCCCACACGGAGGCGCCGGTGGCGACGAAAGGCTGCGGCACCTTCCTCTTGTCCAGGTAGTCCCACACGGCGGCCGTGGAGGGCGTGCCCAGGGTCTGGAAGACGGCGAAGACCTTCTCCTGCTCGACGAGTCTGCGGGCCTCCTCGACCGCCTTGGGAGGCTGGTAGCCGTCGTCGCGGACGACGAACTCGACCGTGCGGCCGTCGATGCCGCCCTCGTCGTTGACGTGCTTGAAGTAGGCGCTCACGCCCTTGCTGATCGTGCCGTACGCGGAGGCCGGTCCCGAGAGCGGGTAGATGCCGCCCAGCTTGATGGTCTTGTCGGTGATGCCGGTGGTCTGCTGGCCCTGGCACGCGCCGTCGGCGGCCGCGTCCTTGTCGTCCTGCCCGCGCTGGCTGTTGCAGGCGGTGGTGAGGAGCAGGGCGGCGGAAGCGGCCGCGGCCGCCCGCAGAGTGGTCTTCTTGCGCATGTGATTCATTCCTTTTCCGGGCGGGGCGGTGCGCCCACGGGTTCGGCATCGACAGGGGCGGAATCCGCCGAGGTGGGGGGCGCGGAGGGTGCAGAGCCGGACGTCCGGTCGTCGTCGGCGGCGGCGGGGGTGGTGGTGCGGATGAGTCGACGGGCGGCGGTGCCCCGGACACGGCCCGCCAGACCGGCCAGTCCCGTCGGCGCCACGAACATCACCGCGATGATCAGCAGGCCGAACACCACACCGGGCGCCGCCTCGCTGATGTCCTGGGCGACGCTCGGCACGTACATCACGAAGGCCGCTCCCAGCAGCGGTCCGTACAACGAGGCGAGCCCTCCGACCACCAGGCCGGCCAGCAGGGTGATGGACAGGACGAAGCTGAACGAGTCGGGTGAGACGAAGCCGATCACCCAGGTGTAGACGCACCCGGAGACACCCGCGAACAGCGCGCTCCATGCGAAGGCGAGGGTCTTGTGCAGCGACAGCCGTACACCCATGACCTCCGCGGCGCTCTCGTTGTCCCGCACGGCGAGCAGTGCCCGGCCGACCCGGGACCGCAGCAGGTTGCGTGCGAGCAGCAGGGACACCGCGGTGACCGCGAGGACGACGAAGTACGTCCACTGGTCCTCGGCCATCCCGCTCCACGCGGGCGGTCGCAGCTTGTCCACGGTCAGGCCCATGGAGCCGCCCGTCACCGGTTCGAGCCGTTTGAGCAGCGGCGGCAGGAACACCGCGAACGCGAGGGTGACGAGGGCCAGGTACAGTCCGCGCAGTCGCAGGGCGGGCACGCCGAAACCGAGGCCCAGCAGGAAGCATCCGGCGGCCGCGACCGGCAGCGTGGCCAGGTGACCGGTGTCGTACCGGTCGAGCATGACCGCCGCCGTGTAGGCCCCTGCCGCGAAGAACGCGCCGTGCCCGAGCGAGATCTGCCCGCCGAATCCGACCAGCAGGTTCAGTCCGGCCAGCGCCACCGCGTACAGCAGCACCATGGTCAGCTGGAAGACCTGGAAGGGGGCGAAGTAGAACGGTGCGCTGACGGCGACGGCCGCCACGAGCAGCGCGGTGAGCGCGGCCCGCAGACGCCGGGCGCGGTCGGTGCCGAGTGTTGCGACGCTCGTGCTCATGCGCGTTCCACCGCCGCCCGTCCGAACAGGCCCTGGGGCCGCACCAACAGCACCGCCAGGATGATCACCAGGGGTACGCCCACCTTCAGATCGGCGCCGACGACGTCCACGTACGCCCCGGCCAGCGTCTCGGCGACGCCCACGCACAGGCCGCCGACGACCGCGCCGACCGGGCTGTCGAAGCCTCCGAGGGTGGCCGCGGCGAACGCGTAGATCAGCACCCCGCCCATCATGTTGGGCTCGAGGAAGAGCAGCGGGGCGACGAGCACGCCCGACACGGCGCCGACTGTCGCGGCCAGCCCCCAGCCGAGCATCAGCACCCGGCCCACCCTGATGCCCGACAGCCGGGCGGAGGCGGGGTTGCAGGCGACCGCCCGCATCACCAGGCCGCTGGAGGTGTGCTGGAACAGCAGGTACAGCAGCCCCATCACGATGGCCACCACCGCGATGATCCCGAGTGTCGACCAGTCCACGCTTACCCCGGCCAGGTCGATCCCGCCGTCGGGGAACGGCTGCGGGAAGTCCTTCACGGTGAACGACCAGATGAGACCGGCCATCGCGTTGACGAAGATGAACAGGCCCACGGTGACGATGACCGTCGTCAGCTCGGGCGCTTTCTGCACGGGACGGATGACGATCCGCTCGACCAGCATGCCGCCGGCGAACGACACCGCCAGGGTGACCGGCAGCGCGAGCCAGAAGGACATCCCGGACGCCACGAGCTGCCACGCCACGTACGTGGAGATCATGGCGAGCTCGCCCTGGGCGAAGTTCACGATGCCGGTGAACCGGTGGATCAGCACCAGGGCCAGCGCCAGGCTGGCATAGACAGCGCCGGAGCCGACCCCTTCCACCACTTGCTGGAGCAGTTCGGTCACGGCGCTCCCCCGTCCTTTGCGGAGCGGACGGAGACACCGAGGTAGACCTCGGCGACCTGCCCGTCCTCGCGGATCTCCCGGGACGGCCCGGACAGCACCAGGCGGCCGGCCTCCAGGACGTGCGCCCGGTGCGCGACATCCAGCGCGAGCTGGGCGTTCTGTTCGACGACGACCACGGTGGTGCGTTCCTCCTCGTTGACGGCACGGACGATCTCGAACAGCTCGCGCGTGACCAGCGGCGCGAGCCCCAGCGACGGCTCGTCCAGGAGCAGCAGGGCGGGCCGCAGCATCAGCGCCCTGCCGATGGCGAGCATCTGCTGTTCGCCGCCGCTGAGGCTGCCGGCGGACTGGCGGGACCGCTGGCGCAGCTTGGGGAAGTAGTCGTAGATCCGTTCCAGGTCGGCCGCCACGGCCACGCGTTCGGCGCTGCCCCGCCGCCACCGCCCGGTGCGCACGTGGGCGCCGATGCGCAGGTTCTCCTCGACGGTCAGGTCGTTGAAGGTGCCCCGGCCCTCGGGCACGTGCGCCACGCCGAGACGGGCGGTCTGCTCGGGCGAGCGGCCCAGCAGCTCCGTGCCCTTCAACGTCACCGAGCCGCGTCCGCGGACCATGCCGCACAGGGCCCGCAGTGTCGTTGTCTTGCCCGCGCCGTTGGGCCCGAGGATCGCGCACACCTCGCCGCGTGCGACGGAGAAGTCGAGCCCCTGGAGCACGCGGGCCTGACCGTATCCGGCATGCAGCCCGGCGACCTTCAGGAAGTCCGGCTCCGCGTTCACCTGTCCGGCTTCGGTGCTGTCGGTGGTGGGTTCCGTCATGCCGCCACCCCCAGGTACGCCTCGATGACCGCCGGGTCGCGCTGGATCTCCTCCGGTGAGCCCTCGGCGATCTTGCGCCCGAAGTCGAGGCAGACCACCTTGTCGCACAGGCCCATCACGAACCCCATGTGGTGCTCGACCACCAGGAGCGTCAGGTCGAAGTCCTCGCGCACCGAGCGGACCAGATCCGCGAACTGGTCCACCTCGCCGTGGCTGAGCCCGTTGACGGGTTCGTCGAGCAACAGCAGCCGGGGCCGTACCGCGAGCGCCCGGGCGAGTTCGACGCGTTTGAGCGTGCCGAACGGCAGCCCGGAGGCGGGGTGGTCGGCGACCTCCGCCAGGCCGAGACGCCGTAGCAAGTCGTCCGCCTGGTCACGTAGTTCCCTCTCCTCCCGCCGGACGCGGGGCAGCCGGAGCGCCGCGGCGAGGTGTCCCGTGCGCCCCCGGCCGTGGGCGCCGACCATGACGTTCTCCCGGACCGTGAGCAGCGGGAACAGACCCAGGTTCTGGAAGGTGCGGGCGATGCCGCGCCCGGCCACGGAGTGCGGCGGGAGGGCGAGCAGGTCCTCGTCCTCGAACCGCACCGTCCCCGCATCAGGAGTGCAGCGCCTGGTGAGGCAGTTGAACAAGGTGGTCTTGCCGGCTCCGTTCGGTCCGATGAGCCCCACGGCGGTGCCCGGCTCGACGGTGAACGCGACACCGTCCAGTGCCGTGATCCCGCCGAAGCGCACGCTGATACCGTCGACCGCGAGCATGAGTGACGCCCCTTCCGAGGTGCTGGGGGGTGGGCGAGCGTCACAGTAGGTGAGGGCCTTCCGAGCACACATTGGGTGCGAGCACCCAAGTTCGTGGCCGCCGACTTGTGCGCCGCGCCCAGCTCCCCCGGTACGTCGTCCGCCGGGCCTGTTGACGGGACACGAGGAGGGCAGCGACGATCGGCGCCATGTCTCGCGGACCCGCCCTGGGCGCCCCCGCACTCTCCGACCCGCTCAGCCGGGAGCGGCACCGGATCCTGCACGCCGTCCAGGACCGGCTCGAGGACGTGGCGAGGACCGCTGTCGCGGTCATGCGCACGGAGATCCCGTCGTACGCGCTGCAGGACGAGCGGTTCTTCGACGACGTACGGGACCAGGTCCTCACGCACTACCGGATGCAGCTGGCGGCACTGGCCGGCGGCCGGGACATCGCCCCCGAAGACCTGGTCTTCAGCCGCGCGGCGGCCATGCGCAGAGCACGCGCGGGGTTCGCCCTCGAGGACTGGATCAGTGCCTTCCGGGTCGGCCGGCAGGTGTTGTGGGACGTGCTGCTGGACTGCGCGGGCACGTCCGCCGAGGCACAGCAGGCCGCGCTGTCCCTCGTCACACCGCTGATGCGGTACGTCGACTTCGCCAGCACGCACGCCGCGCAGGCCTATGTCGAGTACCAGCAGCACGTGGTCGCCGACGCGGACCGGGAGCGCCGGGACCTGCTGGACCAGCTCCTGGCCGGCGCGGCACCGGCGCGCGGTCCGCTGCTCGCCGCGGCGCAGGCGTACGGCATAGGGCCGCACTCGCCGATGATGGCGGTCGTGGCGGTGTGCGTCGACGACACCCGCACCGGCGACCTCACCTCGGCCGAGCACGGCTACGCGACCAGCGCGTCCATCGGCATCGCCGGGCCCTGGGCCGGCCGGACCCTGGTGGTCGTGCGCCACGGCCAGGTGGTGGCCGTGCCGGTGGTCCGCACCGGCATGGACGCGGAGGACATCTGCAGCCACTTCGAGGCGGTGCAGCGGCGGCTCGCGCGCGAGGGAACCATGCTCTCCATGGGCATCAGCACGGTCGCCGAGGGCGCCGGCGAACTGCCACGCGCCTACGAGGAGGCACGCGCCGCCCTCGACCTCGTACCGAGCGGGGGCGGGGTGGCGGCACTGCCGCGCCTGTCCCCCTTCGACTACCTGGCCCTGCGCGCCGACGACCTCGCCCGCCAGCTGGTCGATCCCCGCGTGCGTGCGCTGCTGGAGGACGACCGCAGACGTGGCGACACGCTGGCGGCCACCGTACGGGCCTTCGCGGAGGCCGACCTCAACCTGCGGCTGGCCGCCGACCGGCTGCGGATACACCACAACACGGCGCACTACCGGTTGCGCCGGATCGAGGAACGCACTGGGCGCAATCCGCGCCGGATCGCCGACCTCCTGGAACTGCTGGTCGCCCTCGCCATCCGCGACGGGGCCGGGGAAGGTGGGGATCACCAGTGAGCGGCATCGTGGAGTCCGCGGGGATCGAGGAGGTATCCACCGGGCAGAACCGAACGGTCCGAAGTGCGCTTCTGGACGCCGCGCTGGAGGTGTTCACCGAGCGCGGTTACGCCGACGCCGGTCTCGCCGAGATCGCGGCGCGCTCCGGCATCCCGGTGGGCAGCCTCTTCCAGCACTACGGCGGAAAGCGAGGGCTCTACCTCGCTCTCTGGGAGGAATTCCGGGAGGCACAGGAGCGTCGGACCGCGGCCACGCTGACCGCCGAGCGGGGCCGTGGCGTGGACGACCCCATCGCCCTTTTCGTGGCGGGAGCCAGGGCGTACCTGGAGGGCGCCTGGGACAACCGGCGGTTCGGCAGACTCCTCGTGGAGGATGACGGCCCCACGGGCTTCGACGCGCTGCGCCGCCAGTGGGACCGCGCGTGGGTACGGCGCAACGCCCGGCTGCTGGAGGTGGACGAGAAGCGACGCGCCGGCCGGGTGCGGGTGAGAGTGCTCACCACCGTGATCGGCGGGGCGGCACGCGAGCTGGGCGACTGCGGCGACGAGACGGAGGCCCAGGAGATCGTCGACGAGGTGTGCGGCATCCTGATCCATCTGTCGGCACCTCCCTGCTGAACCGCGTGAGTCAAGGGCACGGTGCAGACCTTGCACGATGCCCTGCCGTGTCGCGTGGCCGAGCCCGTTGACCGGCGGTTGTCGAGGCGGAGGATCGCTGTGCGTCCGATGACGCTGGATCGGGTGGACATGGGTGACACCACTTGCTTGACGAATCGGTGGTCAACGCGGGTCGGGGACAGCTGAAGCGGGGGGTGACAGGGAGGTTTCCCGGTCACCGCCCTCCGTCGGGCGCGGCCGGTCGAAGCGCATGAGTCCCTCCTGCGCGACGGCGGCCACCAGACGCCCGCCCGTATCGAACAGCCTTCCGCGGGTGAGCGCCCGGCCGTACTCGGCCGAAGGGGAGACCTGGTCGTACAGCAGCCACTCGTCCGCGCGGAAGGGACGCAGGAACCACAGCGAATGGTCCAACGACGCACCCTGTACGGCGGTTGGGGGATGCGGCAGCCGCGCGGAGCCCAGCAGCGCCATGTCGCTGAGATAGGTCAGTGCGCAGGCGTGGACGGCACCGTCGTCCGGCAGCGGGTGTCCGTACCGGATCCACACCCGCTGGCAGGCCGGCACCCCCGGGACGTGGCCCCTCTCGCCCCCCGGCACCCATCGCATCTCCCAGTGGCTCCACTCCGCGGGCCGTGGCATGCCCCAGCCGTTGATGCGGTCGGACTCCGGGATGTCGTCCGGCGCCGGCACCGCCGGCATGTCCACCTGGTGGGAGAATCCTTCGTCCCCGCGATGGAACGACGCCGTCACCGTGAAGATCGCCTCCCCCTCCTGGACCGCGGTCACCCGGCGGGTGCAGAAGCTGCCGCCGTCGCGGAGCCGCTCGACCAGATGGCCGGTCGGCTCGTGCGGGCGGCCGGGCCGCAGGAAGTACCCGTGCAGCGAGTGGGCCGAGTACGACCGGTCGAGGGTGCGCGCCGCTGCCATCAGCGACTGGGCGGCGATCTGGCCCCCGAACGTCCGCGCCCACTCGCTGGGGATCGGGCCTGACCGGAACCGGTCCGGCCCGGTCTCGTCGAGGGCCAGGACCTCTGGCAGGCCGGCCATGCTTCGGCTCCTCTCACTCGTCACGCGGACGTCTTCCCGCGCAGTTCGCGGCGCAGGATCTTGCAAAGTCCCGTGTGCAGGCGATCGGTTCATACACCTGCCGTGTCCGCGACTTCGTGGGCCTTCGCCACCAGTGCGTCGATGCGCTCCGCGGTCGGGGTCCCGGAGGCGGCCTTGTTCCGCGGTTCGTCCATCGCGCGGCGCAGGACGCCCTCCCCGATGATCGCGACCTTCCACAGTCCCAACGCATGCCAGTAGCCCAGCGCCGTCAGGTCGCGTCCCGACGCCGCCGAGTAGGCCGCCACGAGTTCCTCACGGCTCGGGAAGCCGTCGAGAGCGGTCGCGGCGAAGTCGCCCGAGGTGTTCTCGCCCTTGGCCGGCCAGTAGGCCAGCATGCTGCCCAGGTCCGCGAGCGGATCCCCCAGCGTCGACAGTTCCCAGTCGAGCACCGCGGTCACCTCCCCGGTGTCGTAGGAGGTGATGACGTTGCGCAGATGGAAGTCGCCGTGCACGAGGGTCAGTCCGCGCTGCTCGGGGACGGCCGCGACGAGGCGCCGGGTGAGGTCCTCCAGGGCGGGCAGCTCGCGGGTCCTGGACCTCTCCCACTGGGCCGACCACCGCTTGAGCTGACGCTGCGCATACGGCTTGTGGCTGGCGAGACCGGTCAGCCCGGTCACCTGGAGATCCACCGCGTGGATCTTCGCCAGAGTCCGCGGCAACGACATCCCGATCGCCCGGCGACGCTCGGGCGTCAACGACCGCGCGATGGTCATCGTGTCGACGACCTGGCCGTCCACGAACTCCATGAGCAGCAGCGGGACGTCGGTCACGGCGGGATCGTCGGTCAGCCCGAGCACCCGCGGAGTCGGGACGACGGTGCTCTCCAGGGCGGTCAGAATCCGCGCCTCGCGGGCCACGTCGTGCGCCGACGCCAGCAGGTGACCCAGCGGTGGGCGCCTCAGCACCCATCTGTGGCCGTCCTGATCCTTTACGAGATACGTCAGGTTCGACTGGCCCAGCCCGATCCGCTCGAAGGCCAAGGGTCCGGCGCAGTCGACGCCGAGGGAGGCGAACCAGCGGCCCACCGCCCCGGCGTCGATTCCGACGATGTCCGCGCTAGACACCGATTCCGGCTCCTTGCCTGAACGGGGACGCCTCACCGAGCAGTTGGCCGCCGTCGATCACCATCGTCTCGCCGGTGATCCAACTCGCGGCGTCCGAGACGAGGAAGGCGACCGCGGACGCGATGTCGGCAGGCTCCCCGATGCGGCCCAGCGCCACCGAGGCGGACACCTCCTCCTCGTGCTCCTTCCACAGAGCCTCGGCCAGCTTTGTGCGCACCACCCCCGGTGCCACGGCGTTGACGCGGACCTTCGGCGAGAGTTCCAGGGCCAGTTGCCTGGTGAGATGGATCAGCGCGGCCTTCGAGGCGTTGTAAAGCCCGATGTTCGCCTCGGAGGTCATGCCGCCCACCGACGCGGTGTTGACGACCGCCCCGCCGTGCTCCCCCATCCAGGCCCGCGTGGCCAGACCCGTCCACAGGACGGGCGCCCACAGGTTCACGTCGAAGGTCTTCGCGAACCGGCCGTGGTCCTGGTCGATGACCGGCCCGAAGGCCGGGTTGGTCCCCGCGTTGTTGACGAGGATGTCCAGACTGCCGAAGCGCTCGAGCGTCAGATCCACACAGCGCTGGGCCGCCGCTTCGTCGACCGCATGCGCTCCCACGCCGACCGCTGTGCCCTTGACCTGGGCCGCGGCGGCCTCCGCCGCCTCTTGCGTCCGGGAGGTGAGGACGACGTTTCCGCCGGCCTCGGCGATGGATCGGGCTATCGCCAGCCCGATACCGCGCGAGGCCCCGGTGACGACGGCTGTACGACCGGTGAGGTCGAGTCCTGCCATCTCAGTTCACCGCCGCCGCGTCGCGGTACTGCCGCAGTTCCTGCTTGGCGATGGCCCGCTTGTGAACCTCGTCGGGACCGTCCGCCAGCCGCAGCGTCCGCAGATGGGCGTACATCATCGCCAAGGGGAAGTCGTCGGTCACTCCGGCTCCCCCGTGCACCTGGATCGCGCGGTCGATGATCTTCAACGCGATGTTCGGGGCGGCCACCTTGATGGCGGCGATCTCGGTGCGCGCTTCCTTGTTCCCGACCGTGTCCATCAGATACGCGGCCTTGAGCGTGAGCAGGCGGATCATCTCGATGTCGATCCGCGCTTCCGCGATCCAGTCCTGGATGTTCGACCGTTCGGCGACCGGGCTGCCGAAGGTCACCCGTGACTGTGCGCGCTGGCACATCAGTTCCAGTGCCCGCTCGGCCGCGCCGATGGCCCGCATGCAGTGGTGTATGCGGCCGGGCCCGAGCCGGGCCTGGCTGATGGCGAAACCCTCGCCCTCGCCCTTGAGGAGGTCCTTGGCCGGCACCCGGACGTTCTCGAAGATGATCTCCGCATGGCCCTCGCGGTCCGCGTACCCGAACACCGGGAGGTTGCGGACCACGGTGACGCCGGGGGCGTCCACGGGTACGACCATCATCGACTGCTGGCGATGCGGGGCCGCCGTGGGGTCGGTCTTGCCCATCACGATGAGCACCTTGCAGTTCTTGTGCATCGCGTTCGAGGCGAACCACTTGCGGCCGTTGAGCACGTACTCGTCGCCGTCGCGCTCCATCCGGAGCTCGATGTTGGTGGCATCGGAGCTGGCGACACGCGGCTCGGTCATCGCGAAGGCCGAGGCCATCGTCCCGTCGAGCAGCGGCTTGAGGTACTTCTCCTTGTGCTCGTCGGTGCCGAAGAGGGTGAGCACCTCCATGTTGCCGGTGTCGGGCGCGTTGCAGTTGCACGCCTCGGAGGCGATGTGACTGCGGCCCATGATCTCCGCCAGCGGCGCGTACTCGAGGTTCGTCAGGCCGGGGCCCCACTCCGGGTGCGGGTGGAACAGGTTCCACAGTCCGCGCCTGCGCGCCTCCGCCTTGAGCTCCTCGAGGATCGGCGGGTGGAAGTGCGGGTCGCCCGACGCGCGCATCTGCTCGTCGTACACCGCCTCGGCGGGGTAGATGTGCTCATCCATGAACGCGAGCAGATCCGCCCGGTACTTCTTGGCACGGTCCGACATCTCAAACAGGGACATCCGAACTCCTTACGGGTAGGGAGGGAAAGTCGGGCAAGCGCTTGTCCAGGTGACTGGCCACGCCTTCGACGACGTCGGACCCGCCGAAGGCCTGGAGCATCAGGCCCTCCGCCCGGGTCACGGATTCGGCGTAGGTGCCGTCCGCGTCGTTGCTCAGCTGGCTCTTGATGGTGGCCATGGATGCCGGAGAGCAGCGCTCCGCCAGATCGGCGGCGTACGCGACAGCGGCATCGACCACGCTGCCGGTGGGGACCAGGTGGTCGAGGAGTCCGATACGGAAGGCCTCCTCGGCATCCACCATGCGACTCGACAGCAGCAGATCCGCTGCTCGGCTGTGCCCGACCAGCCGGGGCAACAGCCAGGAGATCCCGTACTCGGCGATCAGCCCGCGGTGCGCGAACGCCGTGGTGAACCGGGCCGCGGACGAGCCGAAGCGAAGGTCGCAGTAGAGCGCCTCCACCATGCCGAGGCCGGCGGCCACTCCGTTGACCGCTCCGATCAGCGGCTTGCGCAGGGTCCGCGGAAGGTCCCGGGGACGGCGCCGGGCCCGGCCCGCCTCGGAGACCTCGCCGACCGCCCGCAGCCGTTGCAGGTCGGCTCCGGCGCAGAATCCGCGTCCCGCGCCGGTGACCACGACGGCACGTACGTCCGGATCGTCCTCGGCGGCGTCGAGCAGCGCGACATAGCGGTCCTCGAGTTCGTCGGTCCAGGCGTTCAGCTTGGCGGGCCGGTTGAACGTGACCAGCAGCACCTGCCCTCGGCGTTCGGCGAGGACGAGCTCGCCCGGCGCGCCGGTCATGCCTGCGCCAGCAGGGAGCTCTGGTAGCGGCGCATCCCGCGCACCCAGCGGTCGTAGTCCGAGCCCTTCTGCCGGTACATCTCGAGAACGTCTTCGTGCGGCAGGACGAGGAAGCGCTCGTCCTCGATGGCGGCCAGGACGGCGTCGGCGACTTCGGCCGGCTCCAGGACGTCACCAGCGGAGGTGACGGCCCGCGTCGCGGCTCTTCCCAGCGCGTCCCCGGAGTCCTCCCCGGCGGTCAGCATCCTGGTGTTCACGCCCATCGGGCACAGACAGCTGACCCGAACCCCGCGGTCGCCGTAGGTGACACTCAGCCACTCGGCGAAGGCGACGGCCGCGTGCTTGGTGACGGCGTACGTGGCGGAGCCGATCTGGGTGAGCAGTCCGGCCGCCGAGGCCGTGCTGACGAAGTAGCCCTCACCGCGCTCGAGCCACCGGGGTACCAGCAGCCCTGCCGCACGGATGTGGGCTCGCAGGTTGACGTCGATCGAGCGATCCCAGTCCTGCTCGCTCACGTCCAGACCGAGCGCGCCGCCGATGCCCGCGTTCGCGAAGTAGAAGTCGACCGGGCCGAAGGCGCTCTCCGCCAGGTCGATCAACTGCTGGATCTGCGCGGTGTCCGACACGTCCGCGCCGGCGCTGACGGTGGTGCCCCGATGGCCGGCGTTGACTGTCTCCGACACCGCCCGCGCGGCCTCCGCGTCGAGGTCCGCGACGACGACCCGGGCGCCCTCGCGAGCGAGCCGTGCGACCAGCGCGCTGCCGATGCCGCCGCCCCCACCGGTGACGATGGCGACTCTTTCTGCAAGGTTCACGGCAACCCTCTCCGTCGACGGGGCGTGCGATGCGTCCGACCTGTATAATTGAATCCGACGTCAAGTTCAATAGCTGTCCGCGCGGAACCAATGAAGAAAGCCGCCCAACCCCAGGGGTATGAGCGGCTGCGAGGCGGGCGGATCAGCGGTGGCCGGGGAACCGCAGGGCGTTCGCCCACAGGCGGGTGACCGTGGACACGAGTTCCTCGAAGTCCACCGGCGTGTCTTCCTCTTGCTCTTCACTGCGCACGAAGGCGTTGTAAGCCATGACACTGACCATGCCGGACAGCGCACGGGACGCCATCATCGGATCGACCTCACGGTCTGCGACACCCCGCGCCTGCAGGTCGGCGACACCGCGGGCGTTGCGGCGGATGAACGCGTCCCCGCGCCGCCTTCGGAACTCACGGAACTCCGGCTCCACTTGGGCGACCTGCTCGAGCAGTGCCATCAGCTTCGCGTTCCGCTTGTACGCCGCGAGATAGGCGCGGTTGCTCGCCTCGAGTACCGCATAGGGATCGTCGGTGCCCTGCACCCGGCCCATGCCGGGGTGCATCATGTCCTCCTGCGCCTCCAGGAGGACGGCGGCAAGCACCTCTTCCTTGTTGGCGAAGTAGGTGTAGAAGGATCCCGCCGCGCACCGGGCCTCTTTGGTGATGTCGGTCAGGCGGGTGTCGAGGTAACCGTCCCGTTCGAACACCTTGCGCGCGGCCTTCACCAGAGCGGCCCGGGTCCGCGCTCCGCGCTGGGTCGTGGGCGGCTCGCGAAGCTGCGAGAAGGGCGCCACGGGTGGCGCCTGCTCGCTGTCGGTCTCCTCGGGCGCAGTGGTGTCCATCCTCGCGACTTTACTTGAATCCGACGCCATAGTCATAAATCCCACAGGGCAGACGGAGCAGGCTGATGTCCTGGTTTGCCGGGGGTTCAGGGGCGGCGGGCGGCAACGTGGCACACAGGATCGAAAACGCTGGTCATGGAGCGGTGCCTTCCGGGATGTGAGCAGGTGATGGTGCGGGTGGCACCCTCGCCGACGAGGTGACTCTGCCCGGCTTCGACATCAAGTCCTCGGGCGGTGTGGCCGGATGACCGACCTCAGTGCGTCCAGCCGGCCAGTCGATGGGCATCGGTCAGGCAGTGATCCCGAAGCGTTCGGCGAGTTGGCGGCGGGTGTCGGCGGCGCTGGTGTGCAGTACGCCTCCGATTCCGAGCCGTGCCGCTCCGTCGAGGTTCTGCTGCAGATCGTCGATCATGACCGCCTCCTCGGGGTCGATGCCGAGGCGTTCACACGCGATCGCGTAGATCCGCCGGGAAGGCTTGCGGATGCCGACCTCGGACGAAATGACGACCACATCGGCGACAGCCGCGAGGTCGACGCCGTCGTAGGTCCCGGTGCCGAACGAATTGGACACCAGCGCAACAGGATGACCGGCGGCTCGCACCTCACCGAGCAGCGCGAGCATGTCCCGGTCGATCGACATTCCCGCTTGCATCCGGGCCGTGAGCCCCTCGGCCGACACCTCCGCGCCATGGGCACGGAGGCGTTCGGCGAATCCCCGCTCGAAGGCTGCGGCGTCGACACGGCCGCACTCGTGGTCGGCCAGCAGGGTGCGTGAGGGCTGGTCCCGGCTCAGGAGGTCCAGCGGAAGGCGCGGGTCGCCGCCGAGCGAGGCGCCGAATTCGGTGAAGGCCCGCAGCACACTGGAGGTGATGACACCGCCGAAGTCCACCAGGACCGCGTTTCGGGTCTTTTCCACCGCGTTCGACAACGTGTCCATGCTCAGGCGACCTCGAACAGTCCGGCTGCGCCCATTCCGCCGCCGACGCACATGGAGATCACCACATACCGAACGCCGCGGCGCTTGCCCTCGATGAGGGCATGCCCCACCAGTCGGGCGCCGGTCATGCCGTACGGGTGGCCGACCGAGATCGCGCCGCCGTTGACGTTGAACCGCTCCGGGTCGATGCGCAGTTCGTCGCGGCAGTACAGCGCCTGGGAGGCGAAGGCCTCGTTGAGTTCCCACAGGCCGATGTCGTCGATGGTGAGGTTGTGCTGCTTCAGCAGCTTCGGGATGGCGAAGACCGGGCCGATGCCCATCTCGTCCGGCGCGCACCCGGCGACGGTCATACCCCGGTAGACGCCCAGCGGTTCCAGGCCGCGGCGCTCGGCCTCCTTCGCCTCCATCAGCACCGAGGCCGACGCCCCGTCCGACAGCTGCGAGGAGTTGCCCGCCGTCACGCTGGAGTGCGCGCTCACCTGACCGTCGGGCAGCACCGGCGCCAGGCCGGCCAGGCCGGCCAGGGTGGTCGACGCGCGGTTGCCCTCGTCCCGGGCCAGGGTGACCTCCTCGTCCCGTACTTCCCCGGATTGCTGGTCGAGGACCTTCTTGACGCTGCTGAGCGCGACGATCTCCTGGTCGAACCGGCCGGCGTCCTGCGCCGCCGCGGTGCGCTGCTGTGACAGCAGCGCGAACTCGTCCTGGCGCTCCCGGCTCACGCCGTAGCGCTCGGCGACGATCTCCGCCGTCTGCAGCATCGGCAGGTAGATGGCCGGCTTGTGCTCGACCAGCCAGGGATCCGTCATGCGGTGGGTGTTCATGTGGTCGTTCTGGACCAGGGAGATCGACTCGACACCGCCGCCGACGGCGACCTGCATGCCGTCCGTGACGATCTGCTTGGCGGCCGTCGCCATGGCCATCAGACCCGACGAGCACTGCCGGTCGATCGACATCCCCGACACGGTGTCCGGAAGTCCGGCCCGCAGAGCGGCCTGACGCGCCACGTTGAAACCGGAGGACCCTTGCTGTACGGCGCAGCCGAAGATGACGTCCTCGACCTCGCCTCCCTCGAGACCGGCGCGCCGCACCGCGTGCGAAAGGGCGTGGGCGGCGAGTTCCTGCGCCTGGGTGTCGTTGAACGCGCCGCGGTAGGCCTTTCCGATCGGCGTCCGTGCCGTCGAAACGATGACTGCTTCCCTCATGTCGCCTCGCTGTTTCCTGTCGGTCCGGTTCGTCCGGGGACTCCGGGGTCGAAACTCCGACCTCCGTGAGCCGGGCTCGGTTGCCGATAGACGGTGCCGTACGCCGACTGCCGTGCCGGTATGGCTCGTGACCGTCTCCTCGGGTGATCCGAGGACATGTCATGGCCGCAGGGGTGACGGGTATCGGCCTTCCGACCGGTTATATTTGAATTCGACGTCAGGTTCAACCGCCCCGCGCTCTTGACAGCCCCTCCCCTTACCGCAAGGGTACCGACCAGTCGGTACGAAGGGGTGGATCGTGACTCGGCTGAGCATCTCCACGCCTGCGGGCGTGTTCGACACGATCGCGGCCGGTCCCGCCGGGGGCCGCCCGGTGCTCTTGCTGCACGGATTCCCGCAGACGGGGGTGGCGTGGCGGCGGCAGATCGAGGCGTTGGCCGCGCAGGGCTACCGGGTGGTGGCACCCGACCAGCGTGGGTACTCCCCGGGGGCCCGCCCCCAGCGGCCCGAGGACTATCGGATCAGCCATCTCGTCGACGACGTCGTGGCGATCACGGAGGAACTGGGCTGGGCGACGTTCGACCTGGTCGGCCACGACTGGGGCGGCGCGGTGGCCTGGTGGACGGCTGACGCCCACCCCGGCCGCGTGCGCACTCTCACGGTCGTCTCGACCCCGCACCCCGGCGCCCTGGCCACCACCCTGCGCACGGATGAGGACCAGCGCAGTCGCTCGCACTACATGATCTACTGGCGCGAAACGCCCACGACCGAAGAGCGCATGCTGGCCCACGACGCCCAGGAGCTTCGCGCTTTCTACGCCGGAAAGGTCCCGCAAGACAGTGCGGACGCCTATGTGCGTCGCCTGTCCCAGCCTGGCGCTCTCACCGCTGCGCTGAACTGGTACCGCGCCGGCCGCCCCGACGGCGCGATCGGCGTCATCGACGTTCCCACGCTGTACGTCTGGAGCACGGACGACAGCGCGTTCGGCCCGGCAGCCGCGCAGGAGACCGAGCGATGGGTCAGCGGGCCGTACCGATTCGAGATCCTCCAAGGCGTCAGCCACTGGATCCCCGAGGAAGCGCCCGAGCCGCTGAGCCACCTGCTGCTCGACCATCTCCGAGCGCACGGCGAGTACTCGAACCGCAGCGAAAACGCTGTCGTCGTCCCTCAGAAAGGGTGACCCCCATGGAGACTGCGCGTGCAGCCTGGCGCCGCCTCGAGCCCGTACACGCCATGATCTACTTCGCCCCTGAGGCAAGGCGACGGTACGCGGAGCTCGGCCTGAGCGGACGCGCCGGCTACTTCGCCTTCCGCAGCGCCGCCTTCGGCCGGGCCTCCGCCGAACTGGTCATCTCCACCTTCTACAACTTCAACCCCGAGGCCGTACGGCAGGCGGTCGACGGGGTCTGGGAGACGGCGACGCCGCAGCAGGTGCTGGACGCGCGGTACGCCGCGGCGGGCGAGGCTCTGCGGCGGGCGAAAGTCCACGAACTGCCCTACCTGAGCGAGGTCCTGGCGCTGACCCGCCGGGCGGCCGAGGCGGCCCGCGAACACGCGCAGGGCCGCCCGCTGTTCGCCGCGCATGCCGCACTGCCTTGGCCGCAGGAGCCGGTGCTGCAGCTGTGGCACGCCCAGACACTGCTCCGGGAGTTCCGCGGAGACGGCCACGTGGCCTGCCTGCTGAGCGAGGGCGTCGGCGGCTTGGAAGCCCTGATCCTGCACGCCGCCACCGGTGACGTACCCGTCGAGTTCCTCAAAGCCAGCCGCGCATGGCCCGAGGAGGAGTGGACCGCCGCCGAGGAGCGCCTGCGCGAGCGGGGTCTCCTGGACGGCGACTCCCTCAGCCCGGAAGGCGCGACCCTGCGCCGACACATCGAGGACCGCACCGACCGCCTGGCCCTTCCCGCCTACGCCGCACTGGGTGAAGCCGACTGTGAGCGGCTCGCCGATCTCGCGAGCCCCTTCGGCCGCGCCGTCGTCGAAACCGGCCTTCTCAAGGTCGGCTGACCGTCACCTCTCCCCTCCGCCTCGTGCTTCATCGGCTGGAACTGCCGGTCATGCCCTGAGAGAGGCTGCGTGCCACGGCCGCGGAGGGGGGAAGTCGTGTGCTCAGTGCCGCCGCCGGACGACGCAACCGCCGAACAGCTCCTCAGTCTGCGGGCGCTCCATGTCGCTCCAGGCGCGGTGCTTCGCTCGGCTCACCGCAGTCGCTCCTTCCACCTTCCGGTCCGCCTGTCGACCGCATGATGTGAGGGTTGGTGCCCAGCCGCTGGGCGATCTCCACTTCGCCGTGCGTACGGCGGAGGCCGCGCTGCTCGAACAAGCCCTTGCGGCGTTTGACGGCAACGACCATCCCCGGGGGCTTGTGGATGGCCGCGAAGACGTCCCGGGCCTCGGCGCCGCGCGACAGCGCCAGGTCGGCGCCCACATCGCCGTGTACGTCGTCCCCGGCGAGCGGGCGCCGTCGAGTGTGCCGAGGATGAGAGTGGGTCGTGGCATGCTGGCGCGATGGCATCCCCCCTTGAGCGCATGCCCCTTGCCGAGCGCGTCGAGCAACTCCTTGCCCCTGGTGGCCCGTTGCCCATCGTCGCGGCCGGTGACCCCGTGCTGCGGAACGCCGCCGAGCCGTTCGACGGGCAGTTGGACCCCGCGCTGCTGGCCCGGTTCGTCGAGGCACTGCGCGTCACCATGCGCGCGGCGCCGGGCGTGGGCCTCGCGGCACCGCAGGTCGGCGTGCCGCTGCGGATCGCGGTCGTCGAGGACCCGGCGACGGTGCCGGACGAGGTGCGGCTGGCGCGCGGGCGGGTGCCGCTGCCGTTCCGGGTGCTGGTCAATCCGTCGTACGAGCCGGTCGGCACCGCCCGTGCGGCGTTCTTCGAGGGCTGCCTGAGCGTGCCGGGCTGGCAGGCGGTGGTGGCACGGCACGCCGGCGTGCGCCTGCGGGCGTCGGACGAGCACGGGCACGCGGTGGACGAGCCGGTCTCCGGCTGGCCCGCGCGGATCGTGCAGCACGAGACGGACCACCTCGACGGCACCCTCTACCTGGACCGGGCCGAGCTGCGCTCCCTGTCCTCGAACGAGGCGGCGGCGCAGCGCTGGGCGCAGCCGACGCCGGCGAAGGCCGCGCAGGCCCTGGGCTTCACCCTGCCGTGACGCCGGGGCCGGACGTCGCGCCGGTCCGTGCGGGCGCCACCGCACCGGAAGCGGGCCTCCGCACGGACCGGCCCGCCACCGCCCTCGGCGACCGGCGCCCGGTCGAGTCCGGGGCCGCGCGGCACGCCGGACCACTCCTCCCGGCAACCGGTGCGCAGCGGGGCATGCCGCCCCGCCGTGCGACCGAACCACTCCCCCGGCGGCGGACCGGCGCTCGCCACTCGCCGTCCTCGACCTCGTCGAGACCGGCGCCGAGTGCGGCCCGGCGTCCCTCCGCATGAACCGGGCGACTCCCCCGGCGGCGGACCCACGCCCGCCGCTCGCCGTCCCCGACGTGGCCGGGACCGGCGCCGACTGGGATCCGGTGCCCGCCGCACGAGCCGGACGCCTGCGCCGGCGACCGGCGCGGTCGGGCCCGGCGCCGCGCCGCAGGGCCGGTCAGCCCCGGTACGCCTCCAGCAGCCGCAGCCACACCTCGCTGATGGTGGGGTACGAGGGCACCGCGTGCCACAGCCGGTCGACCGGGACCCGGCCGGCGACGGCGATGCTCGCCGAGTGGACCAGCTCGCCGACGCCGGGGCCGACGAAGGTGACGCCGCGCAGGAAGCCCTCGTCCAGGTCCACGACCATGCGGGCGCGGCCCCGATAGCCCTCGGCGTACAGGCCCGCGCCGGCGACCGAGGAGAGGTCCACGTCGACGGCCCGGACGCGGTACCCGGCCTGTTCGGCCTCCGCCAGGGACAGGCCCACGGAGCCGGCCTCCGGGTCGGTGAAGACGACCTGCGGTACGGCGTGGTGGTCGGCGGTGGCGGCGTGGGCGCTCCACGGGTCGGTCTCCAGGAGCGGCACGCCGGCGGCGCGGGCGCCGATGGTGTCCCCCGCGATGCGGGCCTGGTACTTGCCCTGGTGGGTGAGCAGGGCGCGGTGGTTGACGTCGCCGACCGCGTAGAGCCAGTCGGTGCCGGTGACCCGCAGGGTGTCGTCGACCGGCAGCCAGGAACCCGGTTCGAGGCCGACGGTGTCGAGGCCGATGTCGTCGGTGCGCGGGGCGCGTCCGGTGGCGAAGAGGATCTCGTCGGCCTCGAGGCGGTCGCCGGCGCCGGTGACAGCCACCACGGTGCCGTTCTCACGGGTCACCGACTCCACCGACGTGCCGAGGCGGAGGTCCGCGCCGGCCTCGGCGAGCGCCTCGGCGACCAGCTCGCCGGCGAAGGGCTCCATCCGGGGCAGCAGCCCCTTGCCGCGCACCAGGACGGTGACCTGCGAGCCGAGCGCCTGCCAGGCGGTGGCCATCTCGGTGGCGACCACACCTCCGCCGACCACGATCAGCCGGCCCGGCGCCTCCTTGGCGCTGGTCGCCTCGCGGCTGGTCCACGGTTCGACGCCGGCGAGGCCGGGCAGGTCGGGCAGCTGGGCGCGGCTGCCCGTGCACACGGCGACCGCGTGCCGCGCGGTCAGCACCTTCCGCGTGCCGTCGGCGCCGGTGACCGTCACCGTGCGCGGGCCGGCGAGGCGGCCGTGCCCGCGATGGAGGTCGGCGCCGATGCCGTCGAGCCAGCCGACCTGGCCGTCGTCGTGCCAGTGGGAGGTGAACTCGTCCCGGCGGGCGAGGACCGCGCCCGTGTCGAGGGGGCCCCGCACGGCCTGGCTCAGGCCCGGCAGGCGGCGGGCGTCGGCGCGGGCGATGACCGGGCGCAGCAGGGCCTTGCTGGGCATGCAGGCCCAGTAGGAGCACTCGCCGCCGACCAGCTCGCTCTCCACGACCGCGGTGGCCAGTCCGGCCGCGCGGGTGCGGTCGGCGACGTTCTCCCCCACGGGCCCGGCCCCGAGCACCACGACGTCGTACGCGATGGTTTCCGTTTCCGTCATGGGGTCAGTCTGGTGGGTGGTGTGCGTGTCGGCCACACGGGTACGTGCGCGGAATACGCCGCAGGTCGGCCGCGTTGTGCCGACGGTTTCGTCCCGCACCGGGAAGCCCTACCAGGAAGAGGGAATCGCCATGAGCAGCACCGTGGAGCTCACCAAGGACAACTTCGACCAGACGGTCACGGAGAACGACTTCGTCCTCATCGACTTCTGGGCGGACTGGTGCGGGCCGTGCCGTCAGTTCGCCCCCGTCTACGAGAAGGCCGCTCAGGACAACCCCGACCTGGTGTTCGGCAAGGTGGACACCGAGGCGCAGCCGGAGCTGGCCGCGGCCTTCGGCATCCAGTCGATCCCGACGCTGATGATCGTCCGGGACCAGGTGGCCGTGTTCGCGCAGCCCGGGGCGCTGCCGGAGTCCGCGCTGACGGACGTCATCGGGCAGGCGCGCGATCTCGACATGGACGAGGTCCGCAAGGCCGTCGCCGAGCAGCAGTCGCAGGTGGAGCAGGACGGACAGTGAGGGCCTGGACGACGCCGTCCCACAGCGGCCGCCGGGACGAACGGTGGGCTCCCTCCGGAGGAGGAGGGAGCCCACCGTTCTTCTGTGTCCGCCGCGTCAGCTGGACTCGCGGTGGATGACGGTGGCGCCCAGCACCGGGTGGGTCCCGGGCGGGGCGCCGGGGTCGCGTACGGCGCGGTCGACCAGCTCGGCGAGGTCGCGGCCGGACGGCAGCTCGATGCGCACCGTGCTCAGCCGGGGCCGCAGCAGCCGGCCCAGCATGAGGTCGTCGGCGCCGATCACGGCCGTCTCCCCGGGCACCCCGATCCCCTCGTCCTGCAGGGCGCGCATCAGCAGCATCGCGTACTCGTCGTTGTAGGCGAACACCGCGTCCAGCGCGAGGCCGCGCCAGCGCGCGGCGAGCCGGGCGGCGTCCTGCTCCGAGTAGGCCAGGGGCAGCGGGGTCACGGTGGCGTCGGTGTCCCGCAGGGCGCGGCGGACGCCGTCGAGGCGCGGAGCGGAGAACGCCTCCAGGCCGCGCTCCTCGGGCACGACCACGCCGATGCGGCGGCGGCCGCGGTCGTACAGGTGGGCGCCGGCGCAGTGGCCGACGGCCCGGTGGTCCATGAGCAGGGCGTGCGCGCCCTCGACGGACTCCGGGCCCAGGGTGACCACGGCGCGGGCGCCGGCGTGCTTGAGCACCGCGACCGCCTCCGGGCCTAGTCCCGAGCCGGGCGCGAGGACGGCGACCGGGCGCAGCTCCGCCCAGGCCCGGGCGGCCTCGTCGCCGCGCAGGCCGGGGGTGCCGTACTGCACGACGGTGTAGTCGAGTCGGCTGAGCGCCCACTGCAGGTCGTTGAGGAACTGCCAGTAGAGCGGACCCACCGGGACCGCCGGTGCGGGCATCAGCACCATGCGGCTGTGCCCGGCGCGCAGGCTGCGGGCGCCCGCGTGCGGTACGTACCCGAGTTCTCTGGCGGCCTCGTGGACCCGGCGGCGCGTGGGCTCGCTGATCCGGACGGCGCGCGTGTTGTTCAGGACGTAGGAGACGGTCGCGCGGGAGACGCCGGCCAGGCGCGCCACGTCGGCGCTCGTGGGCACACCGCGGGGGGCGGGGCACGACGGAGCGGAGGACGACGGCGCCGGGGGCGACGGCGCGGGCGATGTCGGTATCTGCACCATGACGTACGGCATCCTGGCAGAAGCCCGGGCGGGCGCTCGGGGCGGGGTGCGCCGCCGCGCGGAACGCGCCACGCGCAGCCCCGCGGCCCGGGTCCGTTCCCAACTGCGTGTGGCTGCAGGCTCATTGGCGGTGCGCGCGCCCCGGCGGAGGCTGACGGCGGCGGGCGACCGGGGCGCGGCGCGGTGGGACCGGGGCGGCGGCGGCCCACCGGGCGCGGCACGGCGCCAGTGACCGGCGGCGCCTGCTCCGGCCGGTGCGGCGCGACGTGACCAGCGACGGCTCACCCGGCCGGTGCGGCGGTACCTGACAGGCGGCGGCCCACAGGGCGCGGCACGGCGCCAGTGACCGGCGGCGGCTCACCCGGCCGGTGCGGCGGTACCTGGCCGGCGGCGGCTCACCCGGCCGGTGCCGTGCCCGTGACGCGTGCGACCAGGTCGTGCCAGCCCGACTGCAGCCGTTCCATCGGCATGTGGCACTGCCTGGTCAGGTGGTGGATCAGCGCGGGGTCGAGGTACCCCATCAGCGTCTGGGCGAGCAGTTCCGCGTCCGCGTCCGGGACCGCCTGCCGCAGGAGCATCAGCACGTGGCCGTAGCGGACGCGGCGCGGCGGCACGGTGAACCGGCGCTCGGGACACGGTTCGGCCGCCAGTTGCAGTTCCAGGTCGTCGGCGGCGCGGCGCAGCGCGGCACAGCCGAACGCCCGCAGCCGCTCCACGGCCGGCGCGCCGGGGCCGAGGGGCGGCGGGCCGCCGAGGAACGCCGCCTGGAACTTCTTCTCGGAGTGGTCCAGCAGGGCCGTGAGCAGACCGGTACGGTCGCCGAAGCGGCGGAAGACCGTGCCCTTGCCCACCTGGGCGGCCGTGGCCACCGCCTCCATCGTGACGCCGGCCGCGCCGTGCTCCGCGACCAGGCGCGCGGCCGCGTCCAGCAGCCGGGCGCGGTTGCGCGCGGCGTCGGCCCGCAGGCACGGCTCGTCCCCGCCGGTGCCGATCTCGAGCAGAACCGGCTCGCCTGCGGGCTCCTGAGGCGTCGGGAAGGGCGGCAGCGCGCTGGGCATGAACACAGCGTAAAGCATGGGAGGGGAAACTGGACCGCGGTCCAGTTAGTCTGGTAGAAAATTAAACGGACCTTGGTCCGGATCATGAACCGCAGTGTTTCAGCCTCTTGGGAGACCCCCATGTCTGTTCGCATCCTCGCGCTCGTCGGCAGCCTTCGCTCCGGCTCGCACAACCGCCAGCTCGCCGAGGCCGCCGTCAAGCTCGCGCCCGAGGGCGCCGAGGTCGAGCTGTTCGAGGGCCTGGCCGAGATCCCCTTCTACAACGAGGACCTCGACGTCGAGGGCAGCGTGCCGGCCGCCGCCGCCAGGCTGCGTGAGACGGCGCAGGCCGCCGACGCGTTCCTGCTCTTCTCCCCCGAGTACAACGGCACCATCCCGGCCGTGCTGAAGAACGCCATCGACTGGCTGTCGCGCCCGTACGGCGCCGGCGCCTTCGGCGGCAAGCCGGTCGCCGTCATCGGCACCGCCTTCGGCCAGTACGGCGGTGTCTGGGCGCAGGACGACACCCGCAAGGCCGTGGGCATCGCCGGCGGCAAGGTGGTCGAGGACATCAAGCTGTCCATCCCCGGCTCCGTGACCCGCTTCGCGGACACCCACCCGGTCGACGACGCCGAGGTCGCCGCGCAGCTGACCGAGGTCGTCGCCCGCCTGCAGGGCACCGTCGGCGAGGTCGCGGCCGCCTGATCCGCGACGTCCGCCGAAGGGGCCGGGGCCATTGAGGCTCCGGCCCCTTCCGCGCGTCCGCCCCGGTGCCGCGCACCGTCAGCGGGCGGGCGCGCTGCGGCCGCATTCCGCACGCCGCGGCCGTGCGGCGCGACGCGCGCATCGCGCAGGCGGAGGCCAACCGGCTGGCCACCCAGACGGAGCAGCAGTCGTTCGCGGTCCCGCCGGACCACCGCCCGGTGCACCGTCCCAGGGGGCTCGCAGCCCCGTGGGAGCGGTGCGCGGCGCGACGGGCGCCCGTCGCGCCGGCGTCCGCCCCGCCGACGCGACTGTCAGACCGCGAGGAGGCTCAGACCGAGGGCGGTCAGCGCGACGGCCTTCGCCACCGACAGGCCGACGTACGCGAAGTGGCCGCGCGAGCGGGGCAGGTCCTCCCCGGCGAGGACCCGGGTCGGACCTGCGGTTGAGGGGGCGCACCAGGACCAGCCGGCCGGCGAGCAGCGCGGCTCCGCGGCGCGGTGCTGTTCATGCCGGTCATCGTGCAACCCTGTCGCCAGCGGCAAGGTCAACGCCTCACAGAGGGGCAGGACTTCACGCCCGCGGGCGGAGCGCGCAGCAGCGGTGCCTCGTTGCCGACGTCAGGCAGACCTGCGGCTGCCGGCTCGCGGGACTTCTTCCGACGCCTTCCCGTCGTGCACGTCAACGGCCTGCGGGGCGGCCCCTGGTGCGCATGGCGGCGCCCACTAGGGTGCCCTCGTGACCGCCTATACCGATCATGAGGACGTTCCCGGCCGCCACGGCCCCTCCGCCACCACCGAGGCCGACCCCCGCGAGGTCGGCCGGATACGCACCGAGTACGCGCCCGCGCACGACGGCGACCCCGATCCCGGGGAGATCGTCTGGACCTGGGTGCCTTTCGAGGAGAACGACGGGCGCGGCAAGGACCGGCCGGTGCTCGTGGTGGCGCGGGAGGCGGCGGGCACGTTCCTCGCCGTCCAGCTCTCCAGCAAGCGGCACGACGGCGACCGGGAGTGGGTGCCCATCGGCAGCGGCCCGTGGGACCGGTCCGGGCGCGACTCCTGGGTGGACGTCGACCGGGTGCTGCGGCTGCACGAGGAGGGCATGCGGCGCGAGGCGTGCGCCCTGGACCGGATGCGGTTCAGCCTCGTGGTGCACCGCCTCCGGGAGCGCTACGGCTGGCGCTGACCCGGTCCTGGGCGCGATGGGCGGGGCACCCGCCCCGCTCGGGCACGCTCCCGTCGCCGACCCGGCCCTCCCCCGGCCTGCCGGGAGCAGCAATCGCCTGACCGGCCGCCGGCCGCCGGCCGCCGTGAACGGGCCGGCGGCGGCCTCCGCGCCCGTCTCCGCGCCCCCGTCCCGCGTCCGCATCGCATCCGCGTCCGCCAGGGTCGCTGCCTGGGAGTCGTCCGGCCCGGCGGATGCGCCCCCGCACTCCCCCGCCGGACACCGCCCGCCTTGGCCGGAAACCGCCCCCGCCCGGAGGGCGGCGCCCCGGGACCGGGAGCCGCCCGGGGCGCGCTTTGGGCCGCGCGGAGCCGCCCCATTGCCGCGCGAGGCCGCCCCACGCCGTACGCGCCGCGGGCCGACGAGGCCGGAAGCGGCCCTTTCGCTGCGGCGGCCCCGCGCCGGCACACGCCCGTGGCGTCACCCCCGTGGACGCCACGGGCGTGCGTCCGTGCGGTCTCCCGCCGTGCCCGTGAACGCATCGTGAGCGATGCTTGTCCTGCTGTGCAACGCAGTTTCCGGGTACGCGGCGGCCGGTGGGCAAGCGGCCGGGAGGGAGAGCACGTAGGGGACGTCGACGCGATGCGCGCCCTTGTGCGGAGCCGCGCAAGGGTCTTGGGTGGGACGGAGCCACGCCGGCCCGCGCCTCGGACCGGCGGGTCGGCGACATCCTGGAAGCTCAGGAGGATCCTGACATGTCCGATGCGACAAGCGGCTGTACCGAGTCCCGGAGGGCCGTGACCGAGGCCGAGATCGAGGCCCTGGTCCACGGCATCTGCTTCAAGACCGGGCCGCCCCGCACCCTGGGGGTCGAGGTCGAGTGGCTCGTCCACGCGCCGCACACGCCCCATCTCCCCGTCTCGTTCGAACGCCTCGAAGCGGCCTACGCCGCCCTGCGGGGCGTGCCCCTGAGGTCGGCGCTCACCGTCGAACCCGGCGGTCAGCTGGAGCTCAGCTCGCCGCCCGCCGGCTCGCTGACGGAGTGCGTCGGCACCGTCTCCGCCGACCTCGACGCCGTCCGCGCCGTGCTCGCCGAGGACGGACTCCGCCTCGTCGGCCTGGGCCACGACCCCCGCCACCCGCCGCGCCGGTTCCTGCGGGAGCGGCGCTACGAGGCCATGGAGCGGTGCCTGGACCGCACCGGGCCGGCGGGCCGCCACATGATGTGCGCCTCGGCCTCCGTCCAGGTGAGCCTGGACGCGGGACACGAGGAACCCGGACCGCTCGGGTACGGGCGCCGCTGGTGGCTCGCGCACCAGCTCGGCCCGGTGCTGGTGGCCGCGTTCGCCAACTCGCCGCTCGCCGGGGGCCGGCCCACCGGCTGGCTCTCCACGCGGCAGCTGCGGTGGGCCCAGATCGGCCCGGCGCGGGCGGGGGCTCCCCCGCTGGACGGCGACCCCCGCGCCGCCTGGACCCGCCATGTGCTGGACGCGCCCGTGATGTGCGTCCGGGACGACGAGGGCCCCTGGCAGGTGCCCGAGCGCCTCACCTTCCGGGAGTGGGTGCGCTCGCGGAAGCCGAGGCCGCCGACCCGCGACGACCTCGCCTACCACCTCACGACGCTGTTCCCGCCGGTCAGACCGCGCGGCCACCTGGAACTGCGCATGATCGACGCGCAGCCCGGCGACGACGGGTGGATCGTGCCGCTCGCCGTGACCGCCGCGCTGTTCGACGATCCCGGGGCCGCGGAGACCGCCTACCGGGCAGTGAAGCCGCTCGCCGAGCGGGCGCGGCCGTACCCCGCCCCGCACAATGCGCTGTGGCGGGAGGCGGCCCGGTCCGGTCTCGCCGACCCCGAGCTGCGCGACGCGGCCGTCGCCTGCTTCACGACAGCGCTGGAGGCCCTGCCCCGGCTCGGTGCCACGCCCGAGGTCACGGCCGCCGTCGCCGCGTTCCGGGACCGCTACGTCCTGCGGGGCCGCTGCCCCGCCGACGACCTCCTCGACAGCCTGCGCGGTACGGGTCTGCCCGGGGCCGGGTGTCACCCGGCCGGCCCAGGCCCCGCCGCACACCGCCGGAAGGACATCGGCACATGACCGACGCCGTCCACGACGCCGAGACGCTCCGCGAGCGGGCGCTGGCCTCGCTCACCACGGCCCGCGACCGCACCACGCTCCTGACCTCCTGCGTCGAGGAGCCCGACCTGACCGCCCAGCACTCCCCGCTGATGTCCCCGCTGGTGTGGGACCTCGCCCACATCGGCAACCAGGAGGAGCAGTGGCTGCTGCGCGCGGTGGGCGGGCAGGAGGCCATCCGGCCCGAGATCGACGGCCTCTACGACGCCTTCGAGCATCCGCGCGCCGAACGCCCCTCGCTGCCGCTGCTGCCGCCGGACGAGGCCCGCCGCTACGCGGCCGAGGTGCGCGGCCGCGTGACGGACCTGCTGGCGGACTCCGCGTTCCACGGGACGCGGCTGACCGAGGCCGGCTTCGCCTTCGGGATGGTCGCGCAGCACGAGCAGCAGCACGACGAGACGATGCTGATCACCCATCAGCTCCGCCGGGGACCGCGGGCCCTGACCGCCCCGGACCCGGACCCCGCTCCGCCGTTCACCGGCCCGGCGGAAGTCCTCGTGCCCGGCGGCCCGTTCACCATGGGCACCTCCACCGAGCCGTGGGCCCTGGACAACGAGCGGCCCGCGCACGTCCGCGACATCGAGCCCTTCTTCATCGACACCACCCCGGTGACGAACGCCGCCTATCGGGCGTTCGTCGAGGACGGCGGCTACGACGACCCCCGCTGGTGGACGGCCGACGGCTGGGCGCACATCCGGCGCCACGGGATCGTCGCGCCCCTGTTCTGGCGCCGGGACGGCGGGCAGTGGCTCAGGCGGCGCTTCGGCGTCACCGAGGTGGTGCCGCCCGACGAGCCGGTGCTGCACGTGTGCTGGTACGAGGCCGACGCCTACGCCCGCTGGGCCGGACGGCGGCTGCCCACCGAGGCCGAGTGGGAGAAGGCCGCCCGCCACGACCCCGCGGCCGGCCGCTCGACGCGCTATCCGTGGGGCGACGCCGACCCCGCCCCGGCCCACGCCAACCTCGGCCAGCGCCACCTGCGCCCGGCCCCGGCCGGCAGCTACCCGGCCGGGGCCTCGCCCCTCGGCGTCCGGCAGCTGATCGGCGACGTGTGGGAGTGGACGGCGAGCGACTTCCTGCCGTATCCGGGATTCGCCGCGTTCCCGTACCGGGAGTACTCGCAGGTGTTCTTCGGCCCCGAGTACAAGGTGCTGCGCGGCGGTTCGTTCGCCGTGGACGCGGTGGCGTGCCGGGGGACCTTCCGCAACTGGGACTACCCGGTGCGGCGGCAGATCTTCTCCGGGTTCCGCACCGCCCGCTCCGCGGAGGCCTCCTGATGTGCCGTCACCTGGCCTACCTGGGGCCGGCGGAGCCGCTCGGCCGGGTCCTGGTGGACCCCGCGCACAGCCTGTACCGCCAGGCGTGGGCGCCGCGCCGCCAGCGCAGCGGAACGGTCAACGCCGACGGGTTCGGGGTCGGCTGGTACGCGGAGGGCGACCCGGTGCCGGCCCGCTACCGCCGGGCGGGGCCCCTGTGGGCGGACCTGTCCTTCGCCGACCTGGCGCGGGTGGTGCGGACCACCGCGCTGCTCGCCGCGGTGCGGGACGCGACTCTGGCGGGCGCGGACGCGGAGGCGGCCGCCGCCCCGTTCGCGGCGGACCGGTGGCTGTTCAGCCACAACGGTGCCGTGACCGGCTGGCCGGGCTCCCTGGCCGCCGTGTCCCGGACGCTGCCGCCCGAGGACCTGCTGTCGCTGGAGGCCCGCACCGACTCCGCGCTGGTGTGGGCGCTGGTGCTGGCGCGGCTGCGCGGCGGCGACGAGGCGGGCCAGGCGCTCGCCGACACCGTCCTGGAGGTCGCGGCGGCAGCCCCGGGCTCCCGGCTGAACCTGCTGCTCACCGACGGCGGGACGATCACCGCGACGGCGTGGGGCGACAGCCTGTGGTACCTCGCGGAGCCCGGCCGCCGCACGGTCGTGGCCGCCGAGCCCTACGACGACGACCCCCGCTGGACCGAGGTCCCGGACCGCACGCTGCTCGCCGCGAGCCGCACGGACGTGCTGCTCACCCCGCTCAAGGAACTCGACCCGAACCCGGCATCCGCACCGACCGAGGAGCCCCGTACGTGAGTGCGTTCCACGTCACCCGCCTTCTGCCCGAGGACGCCACGGCCGCCGCCCTGCGCGCCGACGTCCAGCAGGGCCTGACCTCCGTGCCCAAAACGCTGCCGCCGAAGTGGTTCTACGACGCGCACGGCAGCGACCTGTTCGAGCAGATCACCGCACTGCCCGAGTACTACCCGACGCGCGCCGAGCGGGAGATCCTCCTCGCCCGCGCGGGCGAGATCGCCGCCGAACTGCCCGCCCGTACGCTGGTCGAACTGGGCTCCGGCTCCTCGGCGAAGACGCGCCACCTGATCGACGCCCTGACCGGCCTGCGCACCTACGTGCCGGTGGACGTCAGCGAGAGCGCCCTCACCCAGGCGGGTGAGGCGCTGACCGCCGAGCGGCCCGGGCTCGACGTGCACGCGCTCATCGCCGACTTCACCGCCGGGCTGAGGCTGCCCGCCACGCCCGGGCCGCGGCTGGTCGCGTTCCTCGGCGGCACGATCGGCAACCTGCTGCCCGCCGAACGCTCCGCGTTCCTGGCCGCGGTGCGCGCCCTGCTCTCCCCCGGCGACGCGCTGCTGCTCGGCACCGACCTGGTCAAGGACGAGGCGGTCCTGGTCCGCGCCTACGACGACGCGGCCGGGGTGACGGCGGCGTTCAACAGGAACGTCCTCACGGTCGTCAACCGCGAGCTGGGCGCCGACTTCGACCCCGACACGTTCGAGCACGTCGCGCTGTGGGACGCCGGCAACGAGTGGATCGAGATGCGGCTGCGCTCGTCGGTGGCGCAGACCGTGAAGGTGCCCGCCCTCGGCCTCGCCGTCGACTTCGCGGCCGGCGAGGCCCTGCGCACGGAGGTGTCGGCGAAGTTCCGCAAGGAGGGCGTCCGTGCCGAACTGGCCTCCTCCGGGCTGGAGTTGGCCCGGTGGTGGACGGACACCGAGGGACGCTTCGCGCTGTCGCTGAGCGTGGCGGGGTAGCTCCGGGGACGCCGCGGAGGACGCCGGCGCGCCCGCCGGCCACCGGGAGGACGGCGGGGGACCCGGCCGTCCTCCCGGTGCAGCCGGGCGGGGCGCGACCGCGCTGCGGCGCCCCTGCCGCGCGGCAGGGGGCCGCCGGTGTACGCCGGCTGCGCGCACCCGTGCCGCCGGCGCTGACGGCGCCCGGCCCGCGGTCGGCAGGTCACGACGGCCGTCACCCGGCCCCCAGCCGGCACGTTACGACGGCCGTCACCCGGCCCCCAGCCGGCACGTTACGACGGCCGTCACCCGACCCGCGGTCGGCAGGCGAGCGATGAACGGCGCCGGGTGCCGGTCGGCAGGCGAGCGGCGGCCGGCCGGCGAGCGATGATCGGCGTCCGGCCCGCGGTCGGCGGGCGAGCAAGGCCGGCGCCGGGTGCCGGCCGGCAGGCGAGCGGGGGCCGGCCGGCGCCCGGCCCGCCGCCCGTCCTCACCTCGCGCGGCGACCTGGCGTGCGGCACGGTGGAGGGACGCGCCGTACGCACGTCACGGGCGGACGCGGCGTCCGCGTCCCCCGGTGGGAAGGAGCGCTCGCATGACCGACCACATCTACCGGCTCACCGAGATCGTCGGCACCTCGCGGGAGGGCCTCGACGAGGCCATCGTGAACGGCATCGCCCGCGCCTCGCAGACCCTGCGCAACCTGGACTGGTTCGAGGTGACGCAGGTCAGGGGGCAGATCGAGAACGGGGAGATCGAGCACTACCAGGTCTGCATGAAGGTCGGCTTCCGCATCGAGGACGCGGACTGACCGCCACCGCGCCACGGCGGTCGCCTCAGGTCCGCCCCTCCCGCTCCTGTGCGTCCTTCAACTCCGCGGAGGGTGACGCCCAGCGGGCCCGCAGGACCCGGAAGCCCGCCTGCTCCGCGTCCGCGCACACCAGTTCGTCGTCGTCCACGACCACGCGGATCTCGCGGTTCCGGGCGAGGCGGCGCAGGGTCTCCAGCTTGGTGCGGCGGGCCGGTCTGCGGTCGTGGTCCCGCCGCATGTGGAGGCGTCCCCCGGGCAGGCCGTGGGCCGCGAGCCAGTCCAGCGTGTCCTGGCGGTACCGCTCGGGCCGCCCGGTCAGGTAGACGACCTCGCACTCCCCCGCGCTGTCCCGGGCGAGCCGCACGCCCTCCGGGATCGGCGGGTCCGCCGGCGCGGCCGCGAAGAAGGCGTCCCAGTCCCGCGGCCTGCGCTCCAGGAACCGCTGGCGGTGCGCCGTGTCGGCGAGCGTGTTGTCCAGGTCGAACACGGCCAGGGGCCGCTTGCTGCTGTCCGTCACGCCGCCCAGCGTAGGAGCTCCGGGCGGAACGGGCGCCCCGGCCGCGGCGACGGGGCGGCCGCGGCCGTCCGGCGCGGTGCCGTCCCCCGGCCCACGACGGCGCCTCCCGCCCGCCGTAGGGCGCCGGAGCCGCAGTCCCGGCCCGGATGCGTGGCCGGGTCGTACGGCCGATGCTGGGAACATGTCCGGACCACTGCCCGTGATCGTCCACCCGCCCTCGCCGACGGGCGGCCGGCGCGTCCGCGTGAACGGCGAGATCCTCGGCCTCGCCTACAACGTCGGCGACGTCGCCGAGTTCCTGCGCCGTGCCGGGCTGGACGTCGACCCCGTGGAGGTGACGGTGTCTCCGCTGATCGACTGGCGCGGGGGCGGACCGGAGTACTGGGGGCCCGAACCGGAAAGGGAAGTGCCCTGAAGGCGGCCATGGGAGCCTCCGGTGTGACGCACGTCACACGGCGGGACGCAAGTTTCTCCCCGCGCGCTGATCCGTTCGCCTGACGCGTCCGTACTTCCTGGCGTACACGCCGTTCGCGTCTGGAGGCACCATGCCCATGTCCCGCAACACGATCGGAACCGTCTTCGTCGTGGGTGCGCTGGGTCTGACCCTCACCGCCCTCGCCTACCCCTCCATGCTCGGGGTGCAGAACACGACCGGCTCCCCGAACCGCATCATCGCCAACACCCCGTACGGCCCGCTCACCGAGGCCGACCGTGACTTCGTGGTCAAGGTGCGCTCGGCCGGGCTGTGGGAGTACCCCCTCGGCGAGCTGGCGCTGCAGAAGGGCTCGACGCCGCAGATGAAGGAAGCGGGCAAGCACCTGATCGTCGGCCACGCCGGACTCGACGCGATGTGCCGCAAGATCGCGCCCGAGCTGGGCATCACCCTGCCCAACCAGGCCACCCCGCAGCAGCAGCAGTTCGTGGCGACCTCGGCCGCCCAGTCCGGCCCGCAGTTCGACTCCACCGCCGCCAACATCATGCGGGTGACGCACGGCCAGATCTTCCCGGCGATCGCCAAGATCCGGGCCAGCACCGAGAACAGCCTGGTGCGCCAGCTCGCCAACCTGGCGAACGACACCGTGCTGGACCACATCACCGTGCTGGAGAACACCGGCACGGTCAACTTCGGCCAGGTCAACTTCGAGCAGACCTCCCCGCCGAAGCTGCCCAAGGACCAGCTCACCCCTCCCCCGCCGCAGCCCGGCGCGCCGATGGTCGTCCTGACCCCCCGCCCCGACCTCGGCGTCAACACCGCCACCCCGACGCCCAACCCGACCCCCAGCCCGTCGGTCGGCTGACCGGCGGCGAAGCGGGCCGCGCCGCCGGCCTCCGCACGGGCGCGGGCCGTCGGCCGCTCACCGCGGCTCCGTGAAGGCCGTCAGGCGGCGGGCGGGATGTTCTGGTTGGCGTGGAAGAGTTTCTTCACTGTCCTGCCGCCGCCCGGTGACCCGCAACCGGGCCGCGGAGGGCCACGGCAGCGGCTCCCGGCCGCCCACCGCGACGCGCGGCGGGCGGCCCGTACCGCCGGCACAGCGCCGGCGCGATCCGCGCGTACCGCGAGTCCTACGGGCCGCTCCGGACACTCGGCGGGGCCGGCGCCCCGACGTGCCGGGCGGGCGCCGGCTTCGGGGGGCGGGCGGGAATCCCGGGCCGCCCACCGCGTTGAACCCTGTGTGAGTTCCCTGATCGCTTCGACCCGTTTCTCCGTGCTCGACCGCTCACGCGTCCGGGAGGGGCACCCGGACGCCGAGGCGCTGCGGGACACCGTGCGGCTGGCGCAGGAGGTGGAGGCGCTGGGCTACCACCGGTTCTGGGTGTCCGAGCACCACGGCGTGCCCGGAGTCGCCGGATCCGCGCCGACGGTGCTGGCCGCCGCCGTGGCCGCCGCGACCCGCACCATCCGCGTCGGCACGGGCGGGGTGATGCTGCCCAACCACCGGCCCCTGGTGGTCGCCGAGCAGTTCGGCGTGCTGGAGTCGCTGTTCCCGGGCCGCGTCGACATGGGGCTGGGCCGTTCCGTGGGGTTCACCGGCGGAGTGCGCAAGGCCCTGGGGCGGGACCGGGACGACGCCGAGGACTTCGGGGCACAGCTGGAGGAACTGCTCGGCTGGTTCCTGGGCACGTCGCCGACGGGGGTGCACGCGCGCCCCGCCGAGGGCCTGCGCGTGCCGCCGTTCGTCCTGGCGATGGGCGAGGGGGCCGCCATCGCCGCGCGCGCGGGCCTGCCGATGGTCATCGGCGATCTGAGCGACCGCGACCGGATGCGGCGCGGCATCGACCACTACCGCACGCACTTCCGGCCTTCCCCCTGGGCCGCCGAGCCGTACGTCGTGATCTCCGGGGCCGTCGCCGTGGCCGCCACCCCGCAGGAGGCCCGGCGGATACTGGTTCCGGAGGCCTGGTCCATGGCGTACGCGCGCACGCACGGCACGTTCCCGCCGCTGCCGCCCGCCGATCAGGTCGAAGCCAGGCGGATGACCGGCAAGGAGCGGGGGCTGTACGAGGCCGGGCTGTCCGGCCGGCTCGCCGGCACCGGGGAACAGGTCGCGCACGAGCTGGAGACGGTGCTGAAGGAGACGGGCGCGCAGGAGGTCCTGGTCACCACCAGCACCTACGACCGGGCGGCCCTGCTGGACTCCTACCGCCGGCTCGCCGGGGTCCTCTCCTCCCGCTGACGCGCGCCGGCGAAGGAGGAGCCCCCGGCCGCTCCGGGCGGTGGTGGACATACGATCCCCGGATGATCGAAGGCAAGTTGGTAAGGCTCCGGGCACTGCGCGCGGAGGACGCGGAGCACCACCTGCGGTGGCGCAACGACCCGGAGGTGGTGCACTGGGCCACCGGTGGGGACCCGCGCTTCGGCCCGGTGACGGCCGAGGCCCTCGCACTCGGCTTCGAGACGATGCTGCGCCTGGACCCGAGGGAGTCGGCCGTTCTCACCGTCGAGGACCTGGCCGACGGCACGGTCATCGGCATGGTGGACTACCGGGACCTGGATCCGATCGCCGGGCAGGCCACGGTCGGGGTCACCATCGGGGAGCGAGACCGCTGGGGACGCGGCCACGGCTCGGACGCGCTGCGGCTCCTGGTGGCGCACCTGTTCGACTCCTTCGGGCTGCACCGCATCGGGCTCGACACCTGGAGCGGCAACGGACGGGCCGTCCGCGCGTTCACCGCGCTGGGCTTCCGCGAAGAGGGACGCCGTCGGGGTGCCGTGCTCGTGGCGGGCAAGCGGCACGACACCGTGCTGTTCGGGATGGTGCGGGAGGAGTGGCCGGGCGCGGCGCGCTGACCGCGGGAGCGGTCGGGAGCTGAGAATCCGCGACGGCAGCGGGGCGGCCGCGCCCGGCCCGCCGGCGCCAGTGCCGCACGGCAGCCCGGGACGCCCGCGGCCCGGCGGCGGACCCCGCCATAGGATGGCGGGGTTTGTCCCACCGGCAGCAGTCCCGTACGGAGCCCCGTCATGCACAGCCCCCACGATCCGTACGTCCGCGTGCGCGGTGCCCGCGAGCACAACCTCAAGGGCGTGGACGTCGACATCCCGCGGGACGCGCTGGCCGTGTTCACCGGGGTGTCGTTCCGGCAAGTCCTCGCTGGCGTTCGGCACGATCTACGCGGAGGCGCAGCGGCGGTACTTCGAGTCGGTCGCGCCGTACGCCCGCAGGCTGATCCACCAGGTGGGCGCGCCGAAGGTCGGCGAGATCACCGGGCTGCCGCCCGCGGTGTCGCTCCAGCAGCGGCGGTCCGCGCCGACGTCCCGGTCCTCCGTGGGCACGGTGACGAACCTGTCCAACAGCCTGCGGATGCTGTTCTCCCGCACCGGGCACTACCCGCCGGGCGCCGCACGCCTGGACTCGGACGCGTTCTCCCCGAACACGGCGGCCGGGGCGTGCCCCGAGTGCCACGGTCTGGGCCAGGTGCACGGCACCAGCGAGGAGCTGCTGGTACCCGACCCCTCGCTCTCGGTCCGCGAGGGTGCGATCGCCGCGTGGCCGGGGGCCTGGCAGGGCAAGAACCTGCGGGACGTCCTCGACGCGCTCGGGTACGACGTCGACCGGCCGTGGCGCGAACTGCCCGCCGAGCAGCGGGAGTGGATCCTGTTCACGGACGAGCAGCCGGTCGTGACCGTGCACCCGGTCCGGGAGGCCGGCCGCATCCAACGGCCGTACCAGGGCACGTACATGAGCGCCCGGCGGTATGTGATGAAGACGTTCTCCGACTCCCGGAGCGCCACCCTGCGGGCGAAGGCGGAGCGTTTCCTCACCAGCGCGCCCTGCCCGGTGTGCGGCGGCAGCAGGCTGCGCCCCGAGGCCCTGGCGGTGACCTTCGCGGGCCGGTCGATCGCGGAGCTGGCGGCGCTGCCGCTGACCGAACTCGCCGGTCTGCTGCGGGGCACGTCCGAGACGGCGCGGGTCCTCACCGACGACCTGAGGTCCCGGATCGCGCCCGTCGTCGAACTCGGCCTGGGCTACCTCAGTCTGGACCGCGCCGCACCCACCCTGTCGGCGGGCGAGCTGCAGCGGCTGCGGCTCGCCACGCAGCTGCGCTCCGGCCTGTTCGGGGTGGTGTACGTCCTGGACGAGCCGTCGGCGGGCCTGCACCCGGCGGACACGGAGGCCCTGCTGGTGATGCTGCAGCGGCTGAAGACGGCGGGCAACTCGGTGTTCGTGGTGGAGCACCACCTGGACGTGGTGCGCGGCGCCGACTGGCTCGTCGACGTCGGGCCGGGCGCGGGCGACCACGGCGGGCGGGTGCTGCACAGCGGGCCGGTGGCCGACCTGGCGCCGGTCGCGGAGTCGGCGACGGCCCGCTTCCTGTTCGACCGCTCCGCCGCGGCGCCGCGCGCCGTCCGCACGCCGCGCGGGCAGGTCGAGGCGGGCCCGGTCACCCGGCACAACCTGCGCGGGGTGACGGCGCGTTTCCCGCTCGGCGCGTTCACCGCGGTCACCGGGGTCTCCGGTTCGGGGAAGTCCACGCTCATCGGCGCCGTCACCGAGGACCTGCCGGGCGTCGGACGGCTGGTGTCGGTGGACCAGCGGCCCATCGGCCGCACCCCACGCTCCAATCTGGCCACGTACACCGGGCTGTTCGACACCGTGCGGAAGGTGTTCGCGGCCACGGACGAGGCCCGGGCCCGCGGTTACGGCGTGGGCAGGTTCTCGTTCAACGTGGCGGGCGGGCGGTGCGAGACCTGCCAGGGGGAGGGGTTCGTCAGCGTGGAGCTGCTGTTCCTGCCGAGCACGTACGCGCCGTGCCCGGAGTGCGCGGGGGCGCGCTACAACGCGGAGACGCTCGGCGTGACGTACCGGGGGCGGAACATCGCGCAGGTGCTCGATCTGACGGTGGAGAGCGCGGCGGAGTTCTTCGCGGACACCCCGGCCGCGGCCCGGAGCCTGACCACCCTCCTCGACGTGGGCCTCGGCTATCTGCGCCTGGGCCAGCCCGCGACCGAGCTGTCGGGCGGCGAGGCGCAGCGGATCAAGCTCGCGGGGGAACTGCAGCGCGGCCGCCGCGGTCACACGCTGTACCTCCTCGACGAGCCCACGACCGGTCTCCACCCGGCGGACGTCGAGGTGCTGATGCGGCAGCTGCACGGGCTCGTCGACGCCGGGCACAGCGTGGTCGTCGTCGAGCACGACATGGCGGTCGTCGCGGGTGCCGACTGGGTGATCGACATGGGACCGGGCGGGGGCGAGGCGGGCGGCCGCGTCGTCGCGGCGGGACCGCCGGCGGAGGTGGCCCGCGCGGCGGGCAGCGCCACGGCCCCCTACCTCGCACGGGCGCTGAGGCGACCGGGCACGGAGGGAAGCGCGCCGGCACACTGAACGCCGGACTCCCGGCCTGGCTTTCGGGCTCCTCGGGAGCGGCCCGAGGTCCGAGGACGAGCGCGGCGGCGGACCGCGCCGGGCACCCGGGGCGCCCGTCCTTCACCGCGGACCTGGGTGCCGCGCCGCGCCCGTCGCTCCCCAAGCCGGCCGACGCGCGGCCGACGCGCGGTCCGTGCCGCCGGTACGGCGGCCGCCCGCCCCCGGTGCGCGCGGCCGCGGACCGCGCCGGGCACCCGGGCCGCCCGTGTCCGGCCGACGTGGGGGCGGTGCGGTCCGGGCAGCCGGTACGGCGGCCCGGGGGCGGCCCGCCTCCAGTGACCGGGGCGGTGGACCGGAGCCGGGCCCGGCCGCCGTCCTTCACTGCGGACGTGGGTGCCGCGCCGCGCCGTCGCTCCCCCCAGGCCGGCCGACGCGCGGCCGACGTGCGGTCCGTGCCGCCGGTACGGCGGCCGCCCGCCCCCGGTGCGCGCGGCGGCGGACCGGAGGCGGGCCCGGCCGCCCGTCCTTCACCGCGGACGTGGGTGCCGCGTCGCCCCGTCACTCACCCCCGCCGGCAGCCGTCCGGGCCGCCGCTACGGCGGCCCGGGGGCGGCCCGCCTCCGGTGCGCGGGGCGGTGGCGGACAGGCCGCGGGAGGCGGAGGCGCGCCGTGCGCCCGGTCCGGCTCGGCCGCCCCGTCCGGCTGGGCGGCCCGGGCCAGGGCCCGGCGGTCCGGCCGGCTGCCCGCCGGGAGGACGGGCAGCACCTGCACCTCGGCCACCAGCCCCCGCGTCCGCGCCACCCGCCACAGCGAGGCGAGCAGGGCGTCCTCCCCGACGAACGCCGGTGCCGTGGTGGCCGCTCCACCGGCGAGGCGGTAACGGATGCGGACCGGCTGCACCGGCACCCGCGCGTCCAACGCGGCCTGGAACACCGCCCGGTGGAAGCGCCCCTGGGCACGCCCGCACCAGGTGCTGCCCTCGGGGAAGACCCCGACCGCCGCTCCGCCCGCCAGCGCCTCGGCCAGGCGCGCGACCGTCTCGGGCAGGGCCCGCAGCCGGTCCCGCTCGATGAACAGGGTGCCGCCGCGGACCGCCAGCCATCCCGCCACCGGCCACCGGCGGATCTCCGCCTTGGCCAGCATCCGCGCCGGCCGCACCGCGGCCAGCAGCGGGACGTCCAGCCACGAGATGTGGTTGGCGACCAGCAGCAGACCGCCGGTGGGCGCGGGGGCCCCGGCGACGCGGACCCGGACCCCGAAGGCCCGCACGATCGCCCGGCACCACCGCCCCACCAGGTCCGTGGGGATCCGCCGGCCGAGCGGCAGCAGCGCGATCCCGGCGAGCAGGAGCACCGTTGCCGCCGCGAGCCGCAGCGCGGCGCGTGGTGCGGCCGCCGTGCGTTCCGCGGCTTCGACGCACGTTCCCGGGGTGCAGGGAGCGCTGGGCGGCGGGCCGCTCACCGCAGCGGTGCGAGGGAGAGGAAGTGCCGCAGGTAGCGCTGGTCGACGCGGCGCATCGACAGCAGCACGTACAGGTCGGCGACGCCGAAGTCCGGGTCGTGCGCGGGCTCGCCGCACACCCAGGCGCCCAGGCGCAGGTAACCGCGCAGCAGCGCCGGCAGGTCCGCGCCGGCCGCGGGCCGCGCCGCGGTCTGCGCCACCCACGGCAGCAGCGGCCGCACGTGGTACTCCGCGGGGGCCAGGTGCCGGGCACGGACGCGGTCCCAGACGGCGGACGCCAGCCCGCCGCCGTCGGCGAGCGGGACCGAGCAGCAGCCCCCCAGCCACTCGTGGCCGCGGTCCGCCATGTAACGCGCGATGCCGGCCCACATCAGGCCGATGACGGCGCCGCCGCGGTAGTCCGGGTGCACGCAGGAGCGGCCCACCTCGACCAGTCCGGGCCGGACCGTGTCGAGCGGCGCGAGGTCGAACTCGCTTTCGGAGTACAGCCGTCCGGCGATCGCGGCGCGCTCCGGCGGCAGCAGGCGGTAGGTCCCGACGACGTGCCCGGTGGCCGTGTCGTGGACCAGCAGGTGGTCGCAGTAGGCGTCGAAGGCGTCGATGTCGTAGCCCGGCTGCGGGGTGGACAGCAGGGCGCCAACCTCCCCGGCGAAGACGTCGTACCGGAGCCGCTGCGCGGCCCGGACGTCCGCCTCGTCACGGGCGAGGGCGATGGTGTAGCGGGTGGGCGCCGAGGGCTGTGGGGCGCGGTCGAGCGTGGTGCCGCCGGTCATGGCTCTCTCCTGGTCACGGGCCCGGGCCGGCCGGGCGGCGGATCCCCTGCTCGAACGGGGCCGGGAGCGTGGGGAGGCGGACCGGTGAGGTGCGGGCCGCCGTCCCTGTTCTCCCGATGCCGGCTGACCTCGGCGTGACCGGAGCGGAGCGGCGGAGTGTGGGGTTGCTGAATGCCGGGGGTGCCTGGCGGGACCGGGAGGAGCACCGCTCCCGGTCCCGCCCGTCCGCACCCTGTCGGCGAACGTCTGCTGGGCCGCGGCGGCCCGGAGCCCGTGGGTCGGCACCGTCCGTGGCACCGGTCCGGCCCTGGCCGCGTGCCGGGCGGCCCGAGCCCGCCCTCGAGACCGCTCCGGCGCCGGCCGGGTGCCGGACGGTCCGGGCGTGTCCTGCGGCGACCCGGCGCCGGTGACGCACCGACACCGGGACGCGCGGCCGGGTCGGTACGGACCGCTCCGGACCCTTCCCGTCGCGATGTCCGTCCCGGACGGGACCGGGCGGGACCGGACGAGACGGGACGGGACCGGGCGGGAGGGGAACTGGCCGGGGCGGGGCCGGACCGGGCCGGTCCGGGCGGGGCCTGGGGTCGGGCCGGCCGGCCGCGCCGGGCGGCGACGGACCAGGTCGGGTGGCCCGGACCGTTCCGGCGAGTCCCTCAGCGCCTGGACGCCTTGCGGGTCGCCCGCAGCCACTCCCTGTTCATGCTGGTGATGGAGGTCAGCGGGATGCCCTTCGGGCAGGCCGTCGCGCACTCGCCCGCGAGGGTGCAGCCGCCGAAGCCCTCGTCGTCCATGCGGGCCACCATGTCCAGCACCCGGGTCTCGCGCTCGGGCGCGCCCTGCGGCAGGACGTTGAGGTGGTTGATCTTGGCGGAGGTGAACAGCATCGCCGCGCCGTTGGGGCAGGCCGCCACGCAGGCGCCGCAGCCGATGCACTCGGCGTGCTCGAAGGCGTAGTCGGCGTCGGGCTTGGGCACGGGCGTGGCGTGCGCCTCGGGGGCGGAGCCGGTGGGGGCGGTGACGTAGCCCCCGGCCTGGATGATGCGGTCGAAGGCCGAGCGGTCGACGACCAGGTCCTTGACGACCGGGAAGGCCGCCGCCCGCCACGGCTCGATGTCGATCGTGTCGCCGTCCTCGAAGGACCGCATGTGCAGCTGGCAGGTGGTGGTGCGCTCCGGGCCGTGCGCGTCGCCGTTGATCACCAGGCTGCACGCGCCGCAGATGCCCTCGCGGCAGTCGTGGTCGAAGGCGACGGGGTCCTCGCCGGAGAGGACGAGCTGTTCGTTGAGGACGTCCAGCATCTCCAGGAAGGACATGTCGGGCGAGATGCCGTCCACCTCGTAGGTGGACATGGCGCCGTCGGCGTCGGCGTTCTTCTGCCGCCAGACGCGCAGGGTGAGCCTCATGCGTAGCTCCGCTGGGTGGGATGGACGTACTCGAAGACCAGGTCTTCCCTGTGCAGGACGGGAGCCTCGCCGGTGCCGGTGAACTCCCAGGCGGCCGCGTAGGCGAACTCGTCGTCCTTGCGGGCCGCTTCGCCGTCGGGGGTCTGGGACTCCTCGCGGAAGTGGCCGCCGCAGGACTCGGTGCGGTGCAGCGCGTCGAGGCACATCAGCTCGGCGAGCTCCAGGTAGTCGACGACGCGGTTGGCCTTCTCGAGGGACTGGTTGAGCTCCTCGCCGGTGCCGGGCACCTTGACGCGCCGCCAGAACTCCTCGCGGATCCGTGGGATGCGCTCCAGCGCCTTGCGCAGGCCGGCCTCGCTGCGGGCCATGCCGCACAGCTCCCACATCAGTTCGCCGACCTCGCGGTGGAAGGAGTCCGGAGTGCGGTCGCCGTCGACGGACAGGAGCAGGTTGAGCCGGTCCTCGGTCTCGGCGACGGCCTCCTGCACGGCCGGGTGCTCCTCGCCCACCGGGTCCAGGTGCGGGTTGCGGGCGAGGTAGTCGTTGACGGTGGCCGGCAGCACGAAGTAGCCGTCGGCCAGGCCCTGCATCAGCGCGGACGCGCCGAGGCGGTTGGCGCCGTGGTCGGAGAAGTTGGCCTCGCCGACCGCGAACAGGCCGGGGACGGTGGTCTGCAGGTCGTAGTCGACCCACAGGCCGCCCATCGTGTAGTGCACGGCGGGATAGATCCGCATCGGCACCTCGTACGGGTTCTCCGCGGTGATCCGCTCGTACATGTCGAAGAGGTTGCCGTACTTCTCCTCGACCTTCCGGCGGCCCATGCGGCGGATCGCGTCGGCGAAGTCCAGGTAGACGCCCTGGCCGCCGGGGCCGACGCCGCGGCCCTCGTCGCAGACGTTCTTGGCGGCGCGCGAGGCGATGTCGCGGGGCACGAGGTTGCCGAAGGAGGGGTAGATGCGCTCCAGGTAGTAGTCGCGCTCGTCCTCGGGGATCTCGTTCGGCGGGCGGTCGTCGCCCTTGGCCTTCGGCACCCAGATCCGCCCGTCGTTGCGCAGCGACTCGCTCATCAGGGTGAGCTTGGACTGGTGGTCGCCGGTGCGCGGGATGCAGGTCGGGTGGATCTGGGTGAAGCAGGGGTTGGCGAAGTAGGCGCCGCGCCGGTGCGCCCGCCAGACGGCGGTCGCGTTGGAGTTCATGGCGTTGGTCGACAGGTAGAAGACGTTGCCGTAGCCGCCCGAGGCGAGCACGACGGCGTCCGCGAAGTAGGTGTCGATCCTTCCGGTGACCAGGTCGCGGGCGACGATGCCGCGGGCCCGGCCGTCGACGACGATCAGGTCGAGCATCTCGGTGCGCGGGTGCATCTCCACGTTGCCCGCGGCGATCTGCCGGGACAGCGCCTGGTAGGCGCCGAGGAGGAGCTGCTGGCCCGTCTGGCCGCGGGCGTAGAAGGTGCGGGAGACCTGGACGCCGCCGAAGGAGCGGGTGTCGAGCAGGCCGCCGTACTCCCGGGCGAAGGGCACGCCCTGCGCCACGCACTGGTCGATGATCTCGACGGAGATCTGGGCCAGGCGGTGGACGTTGGACTCGCGGGCGCGGAAGTCGCCGCCCTTGACGGTGTCGTAGAAGAGGCGGTGGACCGAGTCGCCGTCGTTGCGGTAGTTCTTGGCGGCGTTGATGCCGCCCTGCGCGGCGATCGAGTGGGCCCGGCGGGGGGAGTCCTGGTAGCAGAACTGGACGACGTGGTAGCCCTGTTCGGCGAGGGTGGCGCCCGCGGAGCCGCCGGCGAGACCGGTGCCCACGACGATGACCGTGTGCTTGCGCCGGTTGGCGGGGTTGACCAGCCTGGCCTCGAAGCGGCGCTTGTCCCAGCGCTCGTGGATCGGGCCGGCCGGGGCCTTGGTGTCGGCGACCGGGTCGCCCGTCGTGTAGTCGGCGTAGGTTGTCATGTCAGCTCACCACTCCGGTCATGACGCCCACGGGCACGGCGATGAAACCGGCCGTGAGCAGCAGCGCGAGGACGTTGGCCAGGATCTTCAGGGCGCGGTCGCGGGTGCGGCTGCCCACGCCGAGGGTCTGGGCGGCGCTCCAGAAGCCGTGCCGGATGTGCAGGCCGAGCGCCAGCATGGCGGCGATGTAGATCACGTCGCCGTACCAGGTGGAGAAGGTGTCCACCACGTTCTGGTACGGGTGGCCCGCCTGGAACCCGCCCGCGTGCGCGGTGCCGGTGGTCAGGTCGAGGAGGTGCCAGACGACGAAGAGGCCGAGGACGACGCCGCCCCAGCGCATGGTGCGGGTGGCGTAGCTCGCCCGGGGCCGTGCGTGCACGTACTTGGTCGGGCGCGCCCTGATGTCGCGGCGGCTGAGCTGGTAGGCGGAGACGGCGTGGGCGACGACCGCGGCGACGAGCACGACGCGGATCAGCCAGAGCGTCCACTCGTAGTGCATGAAGGGTTCGCCGACGGTGCGCAGCCAGTGCGCGTAGTGGTTGAACTCGCCGGGCCCGAAGAAGATCTTCAGGTTGCCGATCATGTGGGCGACCAGGTACAGCAGCATGACCAGCCCGCTGAGGGCCATCACGGTCTTCTTGCCGACGGTCGAGTCCCACACGGTGCGCGCCATGGACGGCCGTCGGTCCGTCCGCGTTGCCAGAGCCATGGCCCTGACGCTAGGGCCGAAGGGCCTCATCGGTCCAAGACATGGTCCGGCTCGTTTCGATAGCCGCGGCCTATGATGATGGGATGCAGTTCCAGCAGCTCCAGTACTTCGTGGCGGTCGCCGAGACCCGGCACTTCACCCGGGCCGCGGAGCTGGTCCACGTCGCCCAGCCGTCGCTGTCGCAGCAGATCAAGGCGCTGGAGCGGGAGCTGGGCGCGGACCTGTTCCTGCGGGCGCGCGGCAACATCACCCTGACCGACGCCGGTGAGGCCCTGCTGCCGCTGGCCCGGCGCATCCTCGCCGACGCGGACACGGCCCGGCACGAGGTGCAGGAGCTGGTGCAGCTGCGCGGCGGCCGGGTGCGGCTGGGCGCCACCCCGAGCCTGTGCACGGGCCTGCTGCCGGACGTGCTGCGCGCCTTCCACGACCGCTATCCCGGCATCCGCCTGCTGATCGAGGAGGGCGGCTCGCACGACCTCGTCCGGGAGCTGGCCCGCGGCGCCCTGGACCTCGCCCTGGTCGTCCTGCCGCTGCCGACGCCGTCGCCGGCCCTGACGACGGTGGAGCTGCTGCGCGAGGACCTGGTGGTCGTCTCCTCGCCGGAGGCGCCGAGGCCGGGGCGGGGCCGACGCACGGTCCGCATCGCCGATCTGGAGGGCGAGCGCCTGGTGGTGTTCCGGCACGGCTACGACCTGCGTGAACTGACCGTCGCGGCGTGCCGGGCGGAGGGCTTCGAGCCCGACTTCGCGGTCGAGGGCGGGGAGATGGACGCGGTCCTGGGGTTCGTGCGGGCCGGGCTGGGGGTGGCCGTCGTCCCGCGGATGGTGGCCGCGCGGTCGGGCCGGGGGCTGCGCGTGACACCGCTCGCCCGGCCCGGCCTGCACCGCACGATCGCCCTGGCGCACCGCAGTGACGTCGCCCCGCCGAGGGCCGCGCGGGAGCTGCAGCGGATGCTGCTGGAACGCTGAGCGGCTCAGCCCGCCGCGTCCACCAGGGCCAGCTCGTGCAGGCGCTCCGGCGGGCCGGGCCGGGCGTAGTACCAGCCCTGCGCCGTGTCGCAGCCCAGTATGCGCAGCTGTTCGGCCTGGGCGCCGGTCTCCACGCCCTCGACGGTCACCGCCAGGTCGAGGCTGTGGGCGAGGGAGACGATCCCCTCCACGATCTTGAGGTCGACCGGGTCGGCCGGGAACTGCTGCATGCCCTGGGTGAAGGAACGGTCCAGCTTCAGGACGCTGACCGGCAGGCGCCGCAGGTTGGCCAGGTTGGAGTAGCCGGTGCCGAAGTCGTCGAGGGCGATGTCGACGCCCATCTCGGCCAGCCGGCGCAGCGGCTTGAGCAGGTCGTCGTCGGCGCCGATCAGCGCCGACTCGGTGACCTCCAGGCACAGCGCGTCCGGCGCGACGCCCGCCCGCTCCAGGATGTCGACGGTGTCCTGGACCAGGCCGGGGTGGGTCAGCTGGCACGGGGAGAGGTTGACGTTGATGCGCAGCGGGGCGCCGCCGCGGTCGCCGAACCGTTCCCGCCACTGGTGGGCCTGACGTACCGACTGCTCCATCACCCAGCGGCCCAGCGGGACGATCAGCCCGGTGTGCTCGGCCAGCGGGATGAACCGGTCGGGCCCGAGCACACCGTGCTGCGGGTGCAGCCAGCGCACCAGTGCCTCCGCGCCCCGCACGCTGCCGTCGCCGAGGTGCACCAGCGGCTGGTACTCGATGAAGAACTCGCCCCGGTCCAGCGCCGTCGGCAGGGCCGTGGTCAGCCCGTGCCGGGTGATGGCCCGCGCGTCGGCCTCCGGATCGGCCAGTTCGAAGCGGTTGCCGCCGGCCGACTTGGCCCGGTACATGGTGATGTCGGCGCTGCGCAGCACCTCCGCCGCGCTGCGCTCCCCCACCGGCCCCTCGACGACGCCGATGCTGCCGCGCACGGTCAGCTGCCGGCCCTCGACGCTGACCGGCGAGGACAGCGCGTTCAGGATGCGGGTGGCGAGGTCGTCGACCTCACGCCGGGTGTCGGGGCCGGTGGTCAGCGCGACGAACTCGTCGCCGCCGAGCCGGGCCACCATCTCCCCGGCGGCGGTCGCGCACGACTGCAGCCGGTCGGCGACCTCGACGAGGAGCCGGTCCCCGGCGGCGTGGCCGAGACTGTCGTTGATGGTCTTGAAGCCGTCCAGGTCGAGGTAGCACAGGCCGAAGCGCCGGCCCTCCCCCGCGTTCAGCGCCTTCTCCAGGCGCTCGAAGAACAGGGTGCGGTTGGGCAGCCCGGTCAGCGCGTCGTGCGTGGCCTCGTAGCGCAGCCGGAGGTTGAGCAGCCGCCGCTCGGTGGTGTCCTCCACGAGGGCGAGCTGGTACTGCGGGGCGCCGTCGGCGTCGCGCAGCAGGGAGACGGTGAGGTTGGTCCACAGGACCGTTCCGTCGGGCCGGTAGTAGGCCTTCTCCACGTGGTAGTGCTCGCGCTCGCCGCGCACGAGCTCCTCGTACAGCCGCCAGACCTGCGGCGCGTCGTCGGGGTGGGTCCACTCCCGCACGTTGCGGCCGCGCACGTTGTGCTCGGAGCCGCCGAACATGCGCAGCAACGCGCCGTTGACCTGCAGGACGTTGCCGTCCAGGTCGGCGATCCCGATGCCTATCGCGGCGCCTTCGAACACCGCGCGGAAGCGGGCCTCGCTGGCGTGCAGCGCCTGGGCCACCACGCCCTGGGCGCGCAGCGCGGCCTGGGCGATCGACTCCTGTTCGGCCAGGGTGCGCTCGCGCAGGGCCCGCGCGAACCCGGCGGCCATGGCGTGCTGGAGCCGTGCCGAGCGGGCGCGCAGGTCCTCCTGGGAGCGGCCCTCGCCGCAGTAGAGGACGAGGTAGGCGTCGACGCAGTCCAGGGACCGGCTGAGCGCGTCGGGGGCGGTGCAGTGCGCGTCGACGAGCCCGGCGCCGACCGCCTCGCCCTCCCCGGCCTCGAAGGCCCGGGCGCGCAGCCCCTCGCTCAGCCGCCGGGCGAGCGGCAGCAGCCGCTCCTCCAACTCGACCCGGGTGAGCGAGGTGGAGGTCACCGGGAACACCGCCCGGCTCCAGATGGTCGCGAACCGGCGCAGTCTGTCCTCCGGCCCGTCCGGTTCCGCGGTCACGCCGTACGCCCCACGCCGGCGAAACCGGAGAACGCGTAAGGATCCTCGTCCTCCGGTGCCGTCTCCGGCCGCCAGTGCGGCATCGGCACCAGTCCGGGCTCCACCATGTCGTACCCCTCGAAGAACCGCGCGATCTCCTCGCGCGAGCGCATGATCAGCGGATTGCGGATGTCCCTGTACACGTCGACCGTGCCCTCGCTGCGCTCGGGCGGCAGCGGGATCCCCTCGTACGAGGCGTGCGTGAGCACGAGCAGGCTGCCGGGCGCGAGCGCGTCGCGCAGTTCGGCCACCGCAGCGTACGGGTCGTCCGTGTCCTCCACGAAGTGCAGTATGGCAACGAGAAGCAGCGCCACTGGCCGATTCAGGTCGATCAGCCGCTCCACCCGAGGGCTCGTCAGGATCTCCTGCGGCTTGCGCAGATCGGCCGCGACGACGTCCGCGCCGTCGTTGCCCGCCAGCACCGCCTCGCTGTGCGCGACGGCCACCGGGTCGTGGTCGACGTAGACGACACGCGCGTCCGGACTGATCCGCTGGGCCGTCTCGTGGACCGTGCCGAACGCGGGGATGCCGGAACCGATGTCGAGGAACTGGGTGACGCCCTCGCCCACGGCGTAGCGCACGGCGCGGCGCATGAACGCCCGGTTGGCCTGCATGATCTTGGGCAGGCCCGGCATGAAGTCCATCGCCCGGCGGGCGGCTTCCCGGTCCACCTCGAAGTTGTGCGAACCGCCCAGATAGTAGTCGTAGATGCGAGCGACGCTCGGCACCGAGATGTCGATGCTCCGCGGAGCCCAGGCGGGACGCTCCATCTCTCTCCCCAAGGCGTAGGCGATCCGGTGTTCGAGCAGAGGCTACTGATCGCCCGCCAAAGCGGGTAGCCGAACCGGAAATTGACCATCCGTTCCCGGTCATCACCTGCGGCGCGAGCCGGCCGGCGGCCCGTCACAGGCGGATTGCGGCACGATGACCGCACGGCGAACCGCCCCCTCCGTGCGGTGCGGAGGGGGCGGTCCGGTCCATGCGCGCCGGGTTTCTCGTCCTGCTGGTCCTGCCTGTGGCGGCCCTTTCTTCCGCGTTCCGGCACGAGTGCTGGGGGTGGGGGTGGGGGTGGGGGTGGGGGTGGGTGAGCGGCCCCGGGGAGGTGATCCCTACTTCGCCGGCGCGCCGACCGGCTTGCCGTCGGGCGACACGGCGTACCAGGTGCCGCCGACGCCCTGACCGTTGATGTCTCCGGGCACCTTGTCCCCGGAGAAGGTGTAGATCGGCCAGCAGTCGACGGTCATCTGCTTGACGCCGTCCGGCCGGGTGAAGCTCATCAGGCCCTTCTTCACGACGCCCTTGGTGTCCTCCGCCTTCACGGGGGCCACCGCCGGCCACTTCTCCAGGCAGGCGCCCGTGCAGGCCGACACCGACTTCGGCCACGCCTTGTCCTTCAGGAAGCGGTAGACCGTCATGCCGTTCTTGTCGACGACGATGTCGCCGAGTTCGGTGGTCTTCTTCACCGACAGACCGGGCAGGCTCGCCAGCGAGGCCTTCTTGCCGTCGGGGGCGAGGGCGTACCACTTGCCGCCGACGCCCTGGCCGCTGGTGTCACCGGCCTTGGTGTCCTTCGCGTAACGGTAGGCCGGCCAGCCGTTGACCGTGAGCTGCTTGGTGCCGTCGCTGCGGGTGACCTCGCCGAGCAGGGCCTTGTCGATCCCCGCTCCGGCGGTGGCGTCGTCCGCGGGCACCGGCGGCCAGGCCGTGGCGCAGTCGCCGTCGCAGTTGGACTTGGCGGGCTCGGCCGTGTCCTGGTCGAAGCGGTACAGGGTCATCCCGGCGCCGTCCGTGAGCACCTTGCCCAGTTCCGCGTCGGAGGAGACGCCGAGCCGGCCCGCGGACTTCGAGCCGCCGGCGGCCTGCCCGTCGGCGCCGTAGCCGTTGCCGGCGCCCGCTCCGGTCCCGGTCCCGACACCGGCGTTCCCGAGGCCGGAGTTGCCGTAACCGCCGGCCGCGGCGGTCGCACCCACGTTCTGGCTGCCGGCCGCCTGGCTGCCGTTGTCCTGACCGCACGCCGTCGTCAACGCCAGCACGGCCGCGGCCGCCGCCACGAGTGAGGCGCTCCGCCAGGAGGTCTTCATCGTCAACTCCCCATGATCACAAGGGTGTCGCAGCGCCCTGCTGCGCCGCCGCACGACACTGAGTACGCACGGGAGCGCCGGTTGTGTTCAAGCGCGTCCGGACTTTCTTTCCGGAAGCCGTGAACGGTCCGCCGACCCGCACACCTGTGCGTGGTCCGCGCAGGCCGCCGTCCGGCCGGTCAAACGGCCGGGCGCCACATCCCCCACCTTCGGGGCAAACGTCGGGCATCACGGCGTGCCCGGCCCTGCCCGGGACTCATGATCTTCGTCGTGCATCGACCCGAACCGAACCGATTCGGCCTGGCGGCGCGGCTGTTGGCCCCGCTGACGCTGGTGTGGACCTGCCTGGGCGCGCCGGCCGGACCGGCCGCGGCGGACGCCTGCGCGTACGCCTCCACCGGCCCGGACGGCACGGTGGCGGTGGCGGTGGCCGGCGACGGATTCCAGCTGGAGTTCACCGCGCCGGGGATGCCCCTGCCACCGCCGTGCCCCGGCCCCACGCCGCCTCCGCCGCCCCCGCCCTGCCCCACCCCGACCCCCACCCCGCCGCCTCCGCCGGCCCCGCCTCCTCCCCCTCCGCCCCCGGAGCCCGCTCCCCGGCCCACCCCGCCGGAGCCGACGCCCACCCCGAAGCCGAAGCCCCCGCCGCCCCCGCGGCCGGCTCCGGCCGTTCCGCCGCCCCGGCCGGCCACTCCGCCCCCGCCACCCGTACGCCCGCCCGCGCCGGCTCCGGCCGCGCCGTCCCCGGCGCCCCGCCCACGTCCCTCGGTCTCGCCGGTCGCCTATCCGCGGTACCACCCGCGGCCCCACGGCCGGCCGCCGCACCACGGTCCGTCGCCGCTCACCTATGTCCTGCTCGTCGCGATCCCGGCCCTGGCGGCGGTCGCCGCGCTCCGTCCGCGCTGATCACTGGAGGCACCTGTTGTCGGAATGGCTTGTTCTCACCCTCGCGATGCTGGCCGCCTGTGCCGTGGTGGTCGTCGTCACCCTCGTACGGCACCGGACGGCGGCCGAGGACGAGGACCCGAGCGAAACCCCGGACGTCATCGAGTACATGACGATGTGGATCGGCGTCGTGTACGCCATCGTGCTGGGCCTGGCCATCGCCGGGGTCTGGGAGGCACGCGTCGCCGCCCAGGACCACGTCCAGGCCGAGGCGCAGGCGCTGCACGAGATCTCCGAGCGGGTCCGGGTCTACCCGGCCGGCGTCCGTGACCGCATCCGCTCCGACGTCAACGCCTATGTCGGACACGTCGTCACCACCGAGTGGAAGGCGATGGCCGAGGAGGGTCGGGTCACCGTGCGGGGCGACCGGCTGCTCGACCGGGTCCGCGCGGACGTGACGGACTACCGGCCGGCCTCGGACTTCCAGGCACAGGCCTACCAGCCGCTCGTGGACCAGGTGACCGCGGCGGACCAGGCCCGCGCTGCACGCGCCGACTCGACCGGGGCGACCATGCCGGGCGTGGTGTGGTTCGGGCTGGTCGCGGGGGCCCTCGTCACCATCGGCATGGTCTTCGCGCTCCAGATCAGGCGCACGGCACGGGAACTGATCCTCGCCGGGCTGTTCTCCGCGCTGATCGCCTTCCTGCTCTTCCTGATCTGGGACTTCGACGCGCCCTACAGCCGCGGGGTCTCCGCCTCGGCCGACGCCTTCCTGAGCTTCTTCCCGCGGGCCGGGAGCTGACGGGCGCTCCGTGCCGGTGGGCCGTGGCCGCCCCTTCCCGGGGTCGGGCCGGGACCCTGACGGGCGCTCACCCCGTTATCTTCTTCGCGGTCCTGCAAGAGGGCCGCTGGCCTCCGGGCCCGGCATGACTGTTGCCCCCTGTCGAAGGGATGACCTGGGGGGTGG